>JANMWP010000286.1:0-4212 GCA_031394065.1 Chitinophagaceae bacterium | reverse complement strand
CTAATTGTTTTCTTAGCCATAATCAATATTATTAATCTTGAGGTCGCAAATTGCGACCTCAAGTTGGGCTGCTTAACTCATCCAATTCACCCCTGCTTCCGCATTCCATTTCGTTGTACTCTTCTTCAACTTCGTCCAGAACTCGATCGAACTTTTGCCGGTAATATCTCCCACACCAAATTTACTTTCATTCCATCCGCCAAAACTAAATGGTTCACGGGGTACAGGCACACCAACATTCACGCCGATCATACCGGCACTGGCATGATCAATAATGTAACGGGCCATAGCACCATTCTGCGTAAACACACTGGCTGCATTACCATAAGGATTTGCATTTTCAATCGCCAGTGCTTCATCAACCGTTTTTGTACGCATAATGGAAATTACCGGGCCAAAAATTTCTTCTGTAGCAACGCTCATTCCGGGTGTTACAAAATCAATTACCGTTGGACCAACGTAGGTGCCGTTTTCTTTTCCGGCTACTTTTGCATTGCGGCCATCCACTAAAATTTTTGCACCATCTCTTTCTGCTTCGCCGATATAGCGTTCAATTCTTTCTTTGCTTTCTTTATTAATTACTGCACCCAGGTTTTCTCCGGGAATAATCTTTCTTGCTTCATCACAAATTTTATCAATGATGGCATCTACATTCCCAACACCTATCATAGCACTCGCTGCCATACAACGTTGGCCTGCACAGCCACTCATGCTTGCCGCAACATTCTGTGCGGTCATACCCGGAATGGCATCTGGTAATACCATCAGGTGATTTTTTGCACCGCCCAAAGCCAGGCATCTTTTATAATTTGATGTCGCACGTTGGTAAACAATTTTTGCAACTTTTGTTGAACCAACAAAAGATACGGCTTCAATTTTTGGATGATCGCAAATGGCTTCCACAATTTCAACATCGCCATGTACAATATTAAAAACGCCATCGGGCACGCCGGCTTCTTTTAATAATTCTGCTAAACGTCCGCAGCTTAATGGTACTTTTTCAGATGGCTTCATGATCATGCAATTGCCGAGTGCAATGGCGTTGGGCAATGTCCAGTTAGGAACCATGCTTGGAAAATTAAACGGAACGATGGATGCAACCACACCCAACGCCACATGCTCTGTTCTGCATTCTACACCACGACTTACTTCCAGTATTTCACCGGTAACCAGTTGTGGTAAAGAGCAGGCAAACTCAGTTAGCTCAATTGATTTTTCAATTTCTGCAACCGATTCGCTGTAAGTTTTTCCATTTTCTTCACTGCACAGTTCTGCCAGTTCTTTTAAATGTTTTTCAAGTAATGTTTTGTATCGAAAGAAAACCTGCACTCTTTCTTTGATGGGCGTTTTGCTCCAGCCAGGAAATGCTGCCGCAGCTGCTTTTACTGCATCATCCAGTTCTTTTGCCGATGACATGGGAACCGTAGATAATAATGTACCATCCAACGGAGATATTACTTCCATTGTTTTTTGGGTTTGCGGTGCCACAAATTTTCCGTTGATGAAGTTCTGTATTGGGGTGTATTTCATAATATATAAACTAAAGTATTTTTATTTATTAAGCCAAAAAATAAAAATACTGTATTTTTAAGTACTAAAATAAAAATATTTTCATTTATAAGGCTTTATTTTACCTTTTATGGCAAACAATGATTCACCTATATTAGACAAGCTTGATTTTGAAATACTATCCATTTTGCAGGAAGACGGAAGAATGTCTTTTACTGTAATTGCTGATAGGTTAAAGATATCTGTTGGTACCGCACGTACCCGGCTTAATAAATTAATTGAAGATGGCACCGTAAATATTATTGGCCGGGTTGATCCTGACAAAGTAGGTTTCAGGTGCTATGCACATATTGCAGTTTTTGTAAGGCCGGCAACTTTAAAAGAAAAGGTAGCACAAAAGATTGCCACATTACCCGAAGTAAGTTTTCTGGCTATGACATCGGGCGATTATGACCTGGAAGTGGATGTAATGTGCCGTGATAATAACCACCTGGTTGATTTTGTAAATGATATCAGCAAAATAGAAGGTGTACATCAAACCAAAACCACCATTTATTTTAAAGTATATAAATACGCACAGCCCGATTTGAAATTATTGAAATAATAAATAAAACTTTACAAATAACTCAGCCATTTTTTTTCGGGATGACTGCTCTTGTATTTATCATACCATTTACACAAGGGGTATAATGCAATTACAACAGATATCCAGATTGCATAGGCCACAGCAAGGCTGTAACCCTCGCCGGGTGCCACAAATTTCCACGGCATGCCCGGGGCTCCCTTCAATCCCTCAGCAACAGTATGCCCACGGGACAAATAAAGTACAATATTGATGCTGCACAATACATAAAAGTGAATGATGTAATAGAACATGGGTACCCTGCCATAAACAATAAATATTTTTGCAAGCCGGCCTCCGGTCTTATTCACCAATCCAAGAAAAATAAGTGCAGGCCCAATAGTGGCACACATATACAACAACGAAGGCGGATATTTTTGTACATTCATAAAAGATAAAAAAGTATACAGCGCATTTTTTTGTCCGGACCAATGTAATGGATCGCCGTAAGCATTTGTAAAACGCAGTACTGCAAAAAATGCCAGTAAGCCTAACCCGGTTCTTATGAGAATCTTATTTCGCTGCACAGTCTCGTAAGTTGTAAAAATCTTACCAAAACAATAACCCAACATCATTAACCCACTCCAGGAAAGAAAAGGATAAAATATAAATAAGCTGTGTCCGCTCCACAAATTGAGCTCTCCCTGCCTGTGCAGCAGGTTCCACCAGAAAGGAAATGCACCCTGGTGATCAGCTTCTGCAAAATCGAGGGTATTATGTCCCAATACGATCACCAATCCTGTAATTAAAATAACATAAAATGGCAGCCAGATCATCAGTCCCAGGATGGCCATACTGATACCAATGGCCCAAAGCGTTTGAATAATAAAAACGCTGAAATAAATATCCCCGGTTGTACCTAATGTTATAATAGTAAGATCAACCAATACCAACCAAAGCCCACGGGTAATTAAGAATTGGCTGAGTTCTTTTTTTGTTTTACGGCCGCTCTGCAACCAGGCAGAAGTACCCGAGAGGAATAAAAAGATAGGCGCACAAAAATGTGTGATCCACCGGGTGAAGAACAGGAATGGACTGGTAGTTGCCAGGTTCAGCGGGTCATCCACCAGTGCTGCACTGTGAAAATAATCACGGCTGTGATCCAGTGCCATAATGATCATGATAATACCACGAAGCAGGTCGATGGATTCTATTCGGTTCTTTTTTAGTGATGTCATTGTTGAAGTTTTGGTAGTTATTAATTTATAAGTGAATTAACCGGTTTCAATTTGCTTTCTTCATCAGCTACATGTTGTAAGTAGTAACAGTAAATCAATTGTCCTTTGCGCATGCTTGAAAGCCTGAAGAATTCATTGGCCGCATGCTTTCTTTCATCTGCTTGCTGCAGTCCTAATGAGTAAGCATAAATTCCCAAAATTTCATTGATATCTATCAATGGCCCAATGCTACCTCCATGGCCAATTTGCAATGGTTGATTACCGTATATTTTAAACAAAGCAGCTGCTACATAATTATACGCTTTATTATCAGCAGGAAATTTCATAGGTCTTGTATAGCTGTTACTAAATTTATAAGTTACAGTTGCACCTGTCGGAAGATTTTTGTTGATGTGCTTCACAATTAAATCTATAATTTCTTTCCCCGATTGATTGTTTACTAACCTGCAGGTAATTCTTGCCATTGCATTACCAGGAATAATATTTGAATGTCCTTCTGCTGCTGTATAACCGCTTTGCATACCAATTATTTCAAGTGTTGGACGGTACCAAACTCGTTCCAATGGCGAAAAAATAGTGTCGCCTGTTTCTGCTGTTGTGCCTAACACTTTCATATCTTTTGAAGCATCATAAGGCACTTTTTTTATCATTTCTTTTTCTTGTAAAGTGGCGGGTACTACTTTGTCATAAAAACCCTCCACCGCTACGTTTCCTTCTTTGGTATAAAATGAAGAAATAATTTGCGATAGCGCCACTGCGGCATTGGGAGTTTTGCCACCAAATAGCCCAGAATGTGCATCGGTGTTAGCTGTTTTTACATTAAACTCCAGAATTGCCGAACCTCTTAAGCTCATCAAAATGGATGGGGTAGTTTCACTATATTGGCTGCCATCTGCATTTAGA
>JANMWP010000285.1:0-2861 GCA_031394065.1 Chitinophagaceae bacterium | reverse complement strand
CATCCGATTCGTCAGCCTCGGCGAGCAGGAATTTGCCCTGGCCGATCTTGAAAATGAAGCCCTGCTTGGTAAATATGAAGAGTTGACAAAATCGCTTCCAAATAATTATATTGTTTTTTATAATTATGCGGTTGAGATAGATAAATATATTACCAGCGATGCAGCAAAAGGAAAAGACATAAATGCTTATAAAAATAAAATAGAGGAATTATTTAAAAAAGCTGTTGCAATTAAATCCACGCTGGAAGGTAATTTACAATTAGCCAATTTATATTACAGCAAAACTTTTGATTTACAGGAACGTATTGCTAAAATTAAAGGAACAAAACCTGCTGAATTGAAAGTTAAAAATGATCTAATTGCAGAGTCAAAGGCTAGTATGAATACCTGTATCCCTTATGCAGAAGAAGCAGTACGGCTGCTCGGAGAATTAAAAGTATATAAGTACACTGATAAATCCAATTATAAACTTGCTTTGGAAATTTTAGAACATGCCTATAAAGCTAATGGCAATGCTGCAAAACTTGCAGAAGTACAAAAGAAAAAACTGGAAGTAGATAAATTGTAAACCGGAAAAACATTGTTATAAAAAAACCTCTCCGCCGCGGTGGAGAGGTTTTTTATAAGTACTTTAATTACCCGCCAATTCTCATTTGAAATCCGGGGCCACCGCCATTTTGCATGTCTTTCATGGGCTTCACTTCAATATCTTTTGGTATTTCAAATTCTTTATCAGCAACATCTTTATCAATTACCAGTTTGGTAACTTCTACCGTCATGTGCCTGCCCCTGTTCATATTTCTTTCGTACTGCATAGGAAAGCCGTTTAAACCTTCCATACCGGTTGCTCCGGCTGTCATATTAAAACCACCAAAACCACCTGCAGCACCACCAGTACTTGGTAAATTCTGTATTTTAAAATCCGGACAATACCAAACCGTAGTTGTATCCGACTTACCGTTTGACCTGGTGCCGATTACCAATGCTTTTTTACAGGAATAACCCGAAATTTTCTTACGCTCATCCAGGTAAGCAATTGTAAAAACAGCCGGGCTGTTTGATCCGCCAAAATTACCGTTGGCATTCTGGCTCCTTGTTTTCATCATGCTATCCATACGTTTACGCATTTCATCCTGATCGGCATCAGTGGCGTAAAAACCACTCTTTCTGCCCATCATTTCCATAATGGTGGTTGTCATTTTTTTTGCATTGTCTCTGATGATGGTTGTTCTACCCATCTCACTCTCTGAAAAAGTTTTAACCAGGTCACTTTTTAACCAGGTTGTAGTTTTGGTCTCACCTTCTCCTCCGCCAAAACGCATAACTCTCACTTCACCACCTCCATCAGCAGTACGCATATCCTGAACCTGTGTTTCATCTCCCTCAGGAGCAACAATTGTGGTTTTGGTTGTAACCATCGCCTGTGTTAATACTTTGGGTTGTGCATAAGCTGCTATAGAAGCAGATAAAAACAAAATTGTAATTATTTTTTTCATAATTAATTTAAATTAAGGCTTAAATATACGAATTGATTCGTAACAACAAAATCATAGTTTTTGTTTATAAAGATTTTAACAATAGTATTTATCCAAAATAAAAGGCAACCATTCATTCAATAGACTCGTTTTATAAAATAACCCATTAACCAGCCTTTTTTATAACCTTCAAAATTTTTATCATGAAACATCTTATCAGATTTATTACCATTGCATTGTTTGTTACCGTACTTGGTTCCTGCAGTAAAAGCAGCACTACGCCAACGCCAACACCAAATCCAACTGTAACTTTTCTTGCCACTTTAAACGGAGCCAGCGAAGTTCCTGCTAATGCTTCAGCGACTACTGGTACTGCAACACTCTTGTTTAATACAACAACAAAAGTATTCACAATTACCGTCACACATAATATTGCAACCCCCACAAACGGGCATATTCATAAAGCAGCTGCTGGCGCAAGTGGGGCGCCCGTTTTTCCTTTTTCAACTTTTACATCTCCCATAGCATACACAAGTGTGGCTTTAGATGCAGCTCAGGAAGCTGATTTATATGCCAATCTGTATTATGTAAACATACATACAGCTGCCTATAGCGCAGGAGAAATAAGAGGACAGTTGATAAAACAATAAAGGGTTTTTATAATGTTATAAACAGAAAACTAAACACAAAATAAAAACGGCACAAATTTGTGCCGTTTTTATTGAATAGTATAAAATAATTTTACTAAGGGGTGCAACTGCAATAATCAAATTTCATTCCCCAGTTTCCTCCACTTAAGTTAATGCGTACACCATTGCCCCAGCCGGTTTGTGTATCAATAACCTGGTTTGCAGAATTATACTTTTTAACAACTGCATGGGCAGCAATACAACCACATCCTTCCAAAGGGATCCTGGATATTGGAATCTGGTAAGTATAGGTGGTTAAATTATTGTGAGTGCCTGTATACGGAAACTGTCCTGGCATTGGGTTTCCAGGGTTATTTACCGGAATGAGTGCACAATCTCCAACATATAAATGGGTTTGTGTTAAAACCCAGCCATTGGCTGTGGTGTACGTAACATAAATGTAATTGGTATCATTGCTTACTGTAACAGTACCGGCATCTATTGTTTGTCCGGCTACCAACATAACTGTTGTTGGCACACATGGGTCACCATATGTTCTGCCCGAAAAAATAGTTTTTTCTTCTGGGCTTACATTAGTGGCATAAGTGCCGGTTTTTTGTGATGGTGCTGCAGCTTGCTCAAGGGGTAAAGGGGGACTTAACTCGGTTTTTTTACATGAAATAAAGGTTTGAAGAGATGCAATAAGGCATACGAATAGTAATAATTTTTTCATAGGAGGAAGTTTTTTTTAAATTAA
>JANMWP010000283.1:0-1541 GCA_031394065.1 Chitinophagaceae bacterium | reverse complement strand
AGTTGTATGTGGCTTGATAGGCATTTGCGTAAGGTTGGGTACGCCATCATATTGATTGGGCAGAATCAAACCATGCCAATGCAAGGAGGTTTCTTCGTTTAAGTTATTGTGTACATAAATTTCTGCGGTATCGCCTTCTGTAAAAGTGAGTGTGGGCATGGGTATTTGTCCGTTAACGGCAATGGCTCTTTTTGCTTTTTTACCGAATGTTACGGTGGTATCAGCAATGTATAAATCGTACCGGACTGTATGTGGTGGTGTATTATTTACAATCGTTTTTATGGTGCCGGTATTTGCTTTGGGCATATCCATATTTTCCATTGCTTTATCGCCCATGTTCATATTATCCATTTTAGTTGCAGTGTCTTTCACAGGCATTTGCATTTCATCGTGCTTTTGAGGCATGCCAGCTTTAGGCATTTCCTTTATTAATTTCATACCGCACTTAGAACAATTACCAGGCTTTGCTGCATGAATTTCAGGATGCATGGGGCAAGTGTAGGTTACAGGTTGCAAATTATTTGCAGGCATTTGCATATTACCCATATTCTTTTTAGCCTCGCTTGAATTTACAGCAGGTATTTGCGTATCCTCCTTTTTCTTTACTGGCGCAGCAGATGGTGCCACAACTTTTGGTTTTTCTTTTACCAGCTTCATACCGCACTTGGGGCAGTTGCCTGGCTTTGTACTGTGTATTTCGGGGTGCATTGGGCAAGTGTAGATAACAGGCTGTGGCTGTTGTTCACTCATATCCATCCCTTTCATATCCTGACCGTGTGCAAAAGCACAGGCAGCCAGCATGCATATTATTAGCGATATTTTTTTCATCTACGAATATTTTCCGTTCTGTTTAAATACAGATAATTAAACCAGATTTAATTGATAGTTTTTTGAGAAGAAATTATCACCAACACAATAAATTTCAAACTATTGATGATAATTCCTTTTTAAGAATCAAATAATTACGAAAGACTAACTTACATTTTATTGGTCATGCTTTTGTTACTTTGATTTTGTCACTAAAGCCATACCGCATTTAGGACATTTGCCTGGCTTATCGCTTGTAACTCCCGGATGCATGGGGCAACTATACATAGCTGCCGACATATTTTTCATTTTATCGGTACACATTTTTCCGCTCATGTCCATACACTCTCCTTCTTTCATCATCATTTTCTTACCATCTTTCATTTTGCATTCACCATTTGTCATGCAGGTAGTGCCATTTTTCATAACCATGTCTTTGTCCATGGGCATCATTTTACCGTCTTTCATTATCATCATTTTGCCATCTTTCATCATACAACAATCCTTCATCATTGTAGCATGGTTCATTGTGGATGTGTGTTTTTTTGTTTGTGCATTTGCGTTAAACGAAATGACCATTAAAAATATGGCTAAGAAAGAAGCCATTTTTAAACCCAATTTTTGAATTTTCATAATAATTATATTTATTTCTTCAGTACCGCTGTTGACCGGTTCTTCAGTTTCGCTGTTACCCGATTTCTTTATTTTTTTACTTTTAAGAAACTTGCATTGAT
>JANMWP010000277.1:0-5369 GCA_031394065.1 Chitinophagaceae bacterium | reverse complement strand
ATTGACCGGGATTTTTTTATGCAGGAATTCGCCTTGCAGCGAATTCATTATTTTATTTAAAGTTAAATCTTAATCCTACCTGGCTTACCCATCTGTTAGCATAACCCGGTGTAGCCGAATTATTAAAGTTGTATGGAGTAGTAATGGTTGGGTTAAAACGATATTGTGGTGTAAGGTTAGTTGAAGCAACATATCCGGCAAAATTAATTAAGCCAAACTGGTCATTACCGGCAAAATACTGTTTACCCCAATCTCTGTTAAGCATGTTGGTGAAATTGTATATATCCCATGTAAATTGCAACTGGTAAGTGTTTTTGCCTAACTTAAGTGTAAAATCCTGTTGCAGTTTCAAATCTAAATTATGCGTAAAGGGAAGCCTTGCTCCGTTTCTGTCTGCAAATTTGCCCCTGTTTTTGCTTAAGTATTTATCTTTCTGAATATAAGATTCCAAAGCATCTTTTTGTTGTTGTGGTGTATATGTAACAGAACCTACAGGATTGTTTACAAAAGTTTGTGCCTGAAGTTCGGCAGCAGTTGGAATGTAGATCAGGTCATTACCACCAGCTGTTCCATCATCACGTGTCATACTTTGTGTTCCGTATGTGTAACTTAATGGAGAACCACTTTGTCCTATATAAGTTAATGCAATGGTAGTTGCCAGTTTACCTTTCAGGTAAGTGAATTTCTTGCTGAGTGTACTTAAAATGCGGTGCGACTGGTCAAAATCTGAAGTACCCAGGCCTAATGAATTTCTTCCGTTAACCGACTCTATAAAACGCCACTGGCTTAAGTTTACAGAACTGGTTCCTTCGTTTCCTACCATTGAATTACCAAAAGCATAAGAAGCACTGAAATTGATTCCTTTTACACTTCTTTTATCAATACCAACATTCAGGTTGTAAGCAAATCCTTTCCTACCGGTAGTATTGTTTGAAACCAGGATGGCATTGTCATAAGGATTGGTACCGGTACCAAGATTGGTAATAGGTATCAGATTGGTTGTATTTCCGGTTACACCATATACGGTACGTGGTCCTGCACCTAATGAAATACCAATTGGCGGCAGTATATTAATATTGGTATAGTAAACCTCATTTATATTCTTACTAACCAATACTTCAAATGTACTGCTCCATCCGCTGCCTAAATTCTTGTCGAATGCCAGTGAGGCTCTTGCTAATTTTGGCATTTTAAAATCTTTCGAAATCAGGTTTAACGGGCCTTTTGTAAAGCCTTGTCCAACCTGGGCTGGTGTCCAAACACTTCCTGGTATATCATTCGGGTTCCACCTGAAACGAATAGTATTTAATGAAGTTGCAGAAGCAGAGTATCCACCAA
Source organism: Chitinophagaceae bacterium (assembly GCA_031394065.1). Taxonomy (GTDB): domain Bacteria; phylum Bacteroidota; class Bacteroidia; order Chitinophagales; family Chitinophagaceae; genus Ferruginibacter. Next base: position 4,031 of record JANMWP010000277.1, on the reverse strand, counting down.
CATAATATCCGTTGTTGTTGTAGGTACCACCTGGCCATACCAACGGCATTCGGCCGGTAAATACGCCAAAACCACCACGAATGGTAACAGCCTGCTCAGGTATTTTATAAGTAAATCCAAGTCTTGGTGAAATAGATAAAGGGAAATTTGGTTTTTGACCGGAACGTGCACCTTTTAAATCGTAGTACTTGGCAAATTGTACAATTGCACTATCATTGGTAAAGGCATCAGTATAAGGTTTGGTAGGGAAGCTCCATTTATCGGCCCTGACACCCAGGTTAATAGTAAGGTTGTTACCTACTTTAATTTCATCTGCTATATAAAAAGCCAGTTTTTGCGCTTCAAACTTTGCACCTGCACCGGTTCCGTCATTCAGGCTCTTATCTGTATTAGGGAAACCCAGGTTATACGAGTTGGCATTTGCATTGTTTGCAAGGAATTTTTGAACACCAGTGGCACCTCCCGTAGTAGTACCATAATTGTAATTACCATAACTGTTTTGAATAAAAACATTAAATACTTTAAAGCGCTCATAATCCACACCCAATGATACAGAGTGGTTTTTGATGTTGATCCTGAGGTTATCTACAATACTTAAGTTCTTTTGAGTAAGCAGGTTTTGGGTAGAGCTGTTGTCGCTACCGAAATTAATGGTACCACTTCCGTCATTTAAAGAAACACGGGGAAACGGATCGCCGACAATACTTCTGTCATCCAATACATCTGAATATGTTGCCAGTAATTTATTGCTTATGTTTTTCCTTAATGTACTTTTTAATTCAAAAGCAAAGGCCGTTGTACGGCTTGGGAATTTAACACCGCCATTGCTGAAATTGATGGTAGTTGCCGAACTTAATGCAGTTGTATTAGAAGTAGCTTTGTTGTAACGGCCGCTTACTGTTAATCTGTGTTTTTTGGAAATATTCCAGTCAATTTTTGCTGTAAGCCTGTCAACATCCAGTTTTCTGGCGGTTGTTTGCCAATTGCCCATATCATAATTATAGGTAGTTTTTACAAAAGATTTGATTGCTTCTACACCCGCAACTGTATTGGTATTGCCACGATAGGTAGCAAAATCAAACAGCTGTGGTGTTTCATCACGCTGTTGCTCAGCACTCAGAAAGTAAAATAATTTATTTTTAATGATTGGCCCACCAACACGGAAACCATAAGTCCGGTTTTTAAAAGCAGGAAAACGCTGTGCAGTGTCTTTACGCTGTGCAGGGTTTTTGCCGGCTAATTTTTCATTGCGTAAAAAATAGTAAACAGACCCTTCAATTTTATTAGTACCCGATTTTGTTACGGCATTAATGCCACCACCTGTAAAATTACCGATAGAGGCATCATAAGGCGAAATAAAAATCTGAAACTGGTCTATCGCATCTATTGAAATAGGAGTAGCACCGGTTTGCCCGCCATTTACACCCGAAGCTGCCAATCCAAAAACGTCGTTGTTAATGGCACCATCAATATAAAAGGAGTTATACCTGTTATTCTGGCCGGCAATGGCAACAGCACCTTCACTGCCATTTAAGGTTTTGGCAAAAGGAGTAACTTTTATATAATCCTGAATATTTCTGCCAACAGCAGTTGTTAATTCAATTCTGTCTCTTCCAATTGAAGAAGAAGTACCGCCTTTGGCATCTAAATTGGTTCTGCCTTTTGCAGCAACTGTAACTTCAGCCAGTGATGCCGACGAAAGATTCATGGTAAAATCATACCGGAAAACCTCACCCAAACTCAGCATAATATCTTCTTTTACTTCTTTGGTGTAATTAACATAGGAAACCTCCACTCTATAAGGCCCGCCATTATTCATGTTGGTAATATCGAACCGGCCATTAGCCCTGCTTTGTACATTGTAAACTGTACCTGTAGGAACGTGAGTAGCAGTAATGGTAGCTCCTGTCAATGCCTCATTTTTTGCATTTTTAACAGTACCAGACATACCACTTGTTGTTACCTGTGCATTTACAGTAAATTGAAATGCAAGTGCAGATAATAAAAGAGTTAGCATTTTTTTCATTCTCATAATAGTTTGTTTTACGCAGGCAAAGAAACTAAATAAAAGCCGAATTCTGTTAACTTTTGTTAACAAATTATAAGGAATCGCAAAGTTCTCTTTTCAGCTTGTTCGGGAAGCAAATTGCCAAACCTGAAATTAACTTTAAATTCTGCTTAATTCAGGCTTCAGGCAATGGGTTTTAATACTTAAAAAAAGCTAATATTTACACCTGATTAATTTGATAGAAAGGCAGATGTTGATTAAATATTGTTACAAAACAATGGGTATATTTTATGATATGGAATCAGAAAATATAACTGATACAAAGTCATAAACTAAATTTTTACCAATACCGAAATAAGAGACACTTTAAATCTTGTTAACTTTGCCTTATAAAATTTGAATATGTTAGACAGTATTGAAAGTGCCATTGAAGATATAAAAAACGGAAAACTGATTATTGTAGTTGATGATGAGGATAGAGAAAATGAAGGAGATTTTATTACGGCAGCAGAAAATGCAACACCTGAAGTAATTAACTTTATGAGTACCTATGGCAGGGGGTTAATTTGTGCTTCAATAACAGAAGAACGATGCAGTGAATTAAATCTGCAGCCAATGGTTACAGATAACACATCACTGCATGAAACGGCATTTACAGTCAGTATTGATTTGCTGGGAGATGGTTGCACAACGGGCATTTCGGCCCACGACCGGTCAAAAACAGTAAAAGCACTGGTAAACCCGGATTTACGGCCAGAAGACCTGGGCAGGCCGGGTCATATTTTTCCGTTAAAGGCAAAAAAGGGAGGTGTTTTACGCCGGTCCGGACATACAGAAGCTGCCATAGATATGGCACGCCTGGCAGGTTATGCACCCGCCGGAGTTTTGGTTGAAATTATGAACGAAGATGGCAGCATGGCCCGTTTGCCCCAGCTTAAGGAAATTGCTAAAAAATTCGATTTAAAATTGATTTCCATCAAAGATTTAATTGAGTACCGTTTACAGCAGGAAACCCTGATTAAAGAAGAAGTGCGGGTTAATATGCCTACCAAATATGGAAGTTTTGAATTAATTGCTTTTGAACAGATAAATACAGGCGAAATTCACCTGGCACTTAAAAAAGGTGAGTGGCAAAAAGATGAACCGGTTTTGGTACGGGTGCACAGCAGTTGTATGACCGGCGATATCCTGGGCTCACTCCGGTGCGATTGTGGCGATCAGCTGCACCATGCGTTAAAAATGGTGGAGCAGGCCGGTAAAGGCGTAGTATTATACATGAACCAGGAAGGCCGTGGCATAGGGCTTTTAAATAAACTGAAAGCTTATAAACTGCAGGAGCAGGGCAGGGATACGGTAGAAGCTAATCTTGAACTTGGCTTTGATATGGATGGGAGGGATTATGGTGTTGGTGCACAGATATTGCGCCACCTGGGTGTTAGTAAAATGAAACTGATGAGTAATAATCCCCGTAAACGTGCAGGGCTGCTGGGTTATGGTTTAGAGGTTATTGAAAACATACAGATTGAAATTGCCTCCAATCCGCATAATGAAAAATATTTACAAACAAAGAAAGATAAGATGGGGCATGAGATAATGATTGGGAGGCGTGAGTCTTGAGTCGTGAGTGGAGTTTCCTAAAGTAAATACTGCATGCATTTTACTCACGACTCACGTCTGACGACTCATGACTCACACTGCTATTCCTTTTTTTCATTAGCCAACCGGTTTTTTCTTTTTTCTTTATTGGGCGCAAATATTTCTGAAAGTTTATCAAAATCTTTGCGGTAAGATAATTTAATACCCGACCTATTTCTTTGTCCCTGCGCAAGATCAACACTGGTACGGTTAAAGCCTATTACTTTTAAAGAACCATCATTATTCAGCGACCACTCAATATTAATATCCGGGGTTAATAATCCCTTTTTATTTAATTGTGCATAAGGATTATTATAATCGAGATTGCCACCAATTAATACTACCAGCCTGCTGCTTAATACCAGTTTTAAACCGGCACTTAAATTAG
>JANMWP010000273.1:0-3895 GCA_031394065.1 Chitinophagaceae bacterium | reverse complement strand
TTCAACCGGCAACATCACATTCATCACCCAATATTTTTTTGGCTCGTACCAGAATATTTTTGGATCTCTGAAATCAACTTTATGTAAATCCAATACCGGGTTGTTTGCATATTTTGTCCAGGTAATGCCATTATCCAAACTGTACGCAATGTTTTGCGATTGGTTTTTGTTTTCAATATGTCCGGTGTAAACGGCCACCATCGGTATCTTGCCATCTTTACCAAAACCGCTGGTATTATTTTTATCAACCACACAGGTTCCTGAAAAAATCATTATGCCGTTTTCTTCTGGAATGGCTATGGGCATGTGTTTCCAGTGAATGAGATCGGTGCTGGTGGCATGTGCCCATGTCATGTGGCCCCATTGGTTGCCAAAAGGATTGTGCTGGTAAAATAAATGATACGTGCCGTTGTTATAAACCAAACCATTGGGATCGTTGCACCAGTTTTTTGCCGGTGAAAAATGAAATTGCGGACGGTATTGCTCTGTATATATTTTTTTTTGAGCAGATATCTGCAGGGAATTTATCAGAGCCATTGTAAGAAAAATATTTTTTACTTTCATCATTCAGTGCATTTATGTACTCAATTTTTTTTCCAGTTCTTCCAGCGATACTCCTTTTGTTTCCGGCATTTTGGTGATTGTCCACAGGAGTTGTAAAACCATCATGCCTGCAAGAAATGCAAAAATGATCCAGGGAGCATCTTTTAAAATACCTTTTTGATCATCCAGAAATAAGGGCGTAATTAAGGTTATGATAGCTGCAAACACCCAATGTATACTGGCACCGAAAGATTGTCCCTTTGCTCTTATTTTATTGGGAAATATCTCAGACAGGAAAACCCAGATAACAGCTCCCTGGCCAATGGCATGTGATGCAATAAACAGTAACAGGAAACTCATTAAAAACAAAGGGCTGCCATGTGTATTAAAAGCATAGGCAACCATGCTGAGGCTGATGATGTAGCCGATAGAGCCAATAATCATCAGCGTTTTTCTTCCCAGCCGGTCAATAAGGTATAGCCCAACAAAAGTGAAAATTAAATTGGTGCCTCCAATGGCAATTGAATTTAGTAAAGATTCTTTTGCGCCAAGTCCCATCCTGGAAAAAATTTCAGGTGCATAATATAAAATAAAGTTTATGCCCGATAGCTGGTTGAAGAAAGCAATTAAAAAGGCAAGCCAGATGATCTTATTATGCTTTGGGCTGAAAAACTGCGATGAATTTGCCGCCCCGTCTGCTTGTTTATTACTTTCAATAATTGCAGCAATCTCTGCATCTGTATTTTCAACACCTGTTTCTTCCAATGCTTTTTTTGCATTTACTAAATCGTTCTTTTTTGTAATGAGCCAGCGTGGGCTTTCGGGCACATACATCACCATCACAGAATATATAAGAGCTGGTACGGCCAATACCCCCAGCATCCAGCGCCAATCATTGGCACCGCCAACACCCTGTAAAAAATAGTTTGATAAAAATGCAATTAAAATTCCAAATACAATATTGAATTGGTACATGGCTACCAAACGGCCACGTGTTGCAGGCGTAGATATTTCAGAAATATAGGTTGGTGCTACAACTGATGATACACCAATTCCAATACCGCCGATAAATCTGAAAAACGAAAACGTATAGGGATCCTGCGCCAGTGCCGAGCCAAATGCCGAAAGGGTGAAGAGAATGCCAATCCATAACAATACTTTCTTTCTTCCATATTTATCAGTAGGAATTCCTCCAAAAATGGAACCCAAAACAGTTCCCCACAATGCCATCGACATAATAAAAAATCCATGAAACAATGGTGTGGTTTGCCACAGTTCCTTAATGGGTTGGTTGGCGCCTGATATAACTACTGTATCAAATCCAAAGATAAATCCGGCAAGGGCAGCAACAATAGCATAGCGGAGGAGGTTATTTTTATTCATAAGCAAGTTTATAAACCTTAAATTAAGTTAAACGGGCATGTTTAATAAATTCTTTTTTTAAACAGCTATTTGCAATCGGTTGCAGTGGGCAAATAGTTATTAACTGCTTTAGCATATATTAATATCTTTAGAACTAAACTATTGCTATGCGCAAACATTCCTTTATAGCTTTTTTCTTTTTGGCCATTGCTTTTATCTCCTGTAATAATTCATCCGAAAAAAAAGATACCGTGTCAACAAATTCTTCAGAAAAAAAATGGTGGAAAGAAGCGGTGGTCTACCAGATATATCCCCGTAGTTTCCAGGATAGCGATGGCGATGGTGTGGGCGATTTAAAAGGATTAACCGGAAAACTGGACTACGTAAAAAGTTTAGGTATTGATATTGTCTGGCTGAACCCGATCTATGGCAGTCCCAATGCCGATAATGGTTATGATATCAGCAATTATGATGACATTATGAAAGAATTTGGTACCATGGCCGATTTTGATGTGATGCTTGCTGAGATGCATAAGCGGGGAATTAAATTAGTGATGGACCTGGTGGTAAATCATTGCAGCGATGAACATGAGTGGTTTAAACAGGCACGCAGCTCACGAATAAATCCTTATCGCAATTATTTTCATTGGTGGCCTGCCGAGAACGGTAAGCCGCCTTTTCGTCCCGGTGCTTTTGAAGTAGATGGAAGCGGCTGGCGTTTTGATTCGCTTACCAACAGCTATTATTTACATTACTTCAGTTATAAGCAACCCGATCTTAATTGGGAGAACCCAAAACTGCGCCAGGAGATTTATGCCATGATGAACCGTTGGTTTAAAAAAGGTGTGGATGGTTTCAGGATGGATGTAATTCCTTTCATCGCAAAGGATACAACGTTTCCGGTAATTACACAAAATGATATTGATACAAAATATGAAGGCCGTTGGGATGAGTACCTGGCAAGCGGGCCTGGTCTGCACCAGTATTTACAGGAAATGAATAAAGAAGTTTTGAGTAAATATGATGTAATGGCTTTGGCCGAAGGTACCGGCACTACAAAAGCCACTGCCATGAATTTTGTTGATCCCGAAAGACATGAACTGGATATGAGTTATCATTTTGATGGCGTTAACCTGGGCTATATAAAAGGAAAATACAAGACCATGAATCCGGATTGGAGTTTGGCAGAATTTAAAAAAATATACAGCGATTGGGACAGTGTATTTGCAAAAAAGGGATGGGGTACTATTTACCTGGCCAATCACGATCAGCCACGTATGGTTAGCCGCTGGGGAAATGATGCACCTGAGTTTAGGGATGCGTCATCTAAAATGCTTACTACTTTTTTATTAAGTATGAGAGGTACGCCTTATTATTATTATGGCGATGAACTGGGCATGACGAATTTAAGATTAAATAAAAAAGAAGATTTCAGGGATATAGAAATAATGGCTGAGTTTGGTAAACTGGAAAAAAATGGGGGCGATGTTAAAGCATTTATTGAAGAACAGATGAAATATGGCGGCGGAAGAGATAACGGGCGAAGCCCTATGCAGTGGAACAATGCAGCCAATGCAGGTTTTACAACAGGGATTCCCTGGTTAAAAGTAAACGATAACAAAGCAGAAATAAATGTTGATGCCGCAGAAAAAAATTCTGCATCAACACTAAACTACTTCCGCAAAATGGCAAAGCTGCGTAAAGATCATAAGGATGTGCTGGTTTATGGAAAATATACTTTGTTAGACAGAGAGAACCCTGATGTATATGCTTATACAAGAGAAGCAGATGGTGAAAAAGTGCTAGTGTTATTAAGTTTCAGAAAGAATGGAGGCAAATTTAACTTGGATAAAATGCAGTTGAGCGATGAATGGATAAATAATATGCAGCCTTTAAAAATTAATGGAACGGTAGTTGAATTGCATCCATACCAGGCATGCATTGTAAAACTTAAAAACTAATCACGATTACTTTTATAATTCTAAATTAA
>JANMWP010000272.1:0-5540 GCA_031394065.1 Chitinophagaceae bacterium | reverse complement strand
GCTACTTAACATTTACTTCAACAGTTCCTGAATCTTTTTCAGTGAAGCCTGATTGAAAGCATTGCTGAATGATTCCTTTATATCTTTTTTTTCACCGGCTGTTAAATGAAAATTAAGCGCTGCTCCTTTATCTTCTGTTTGTGGAATATACATGAAGACAACATTTTGTAAATTGAAATCTTTATCTGAACGAAGGTAACTGTATTGGTCTGTTTCAGAATAGTCCTGCAGTTTTTGCCAGTTATGCTGTAACATAATACCCGGTTTAACAATAAAATCCGTGATGGTTCCTGTTTCAAAAGGGTCCTGCCAATTGTCCAGCATGCGGTCACGCATTTGAAGAACAATTACTGCACTCGTGTTTTCCTTAAGCCAGTCCTTAAAATTTTCTATAAACCGAAGTGCCGTTTCCTTTCCAAAATTGTCCCGCAAGCCTGCATCCATCACATCAATAACCGGGTTACTGGGCAGCCATACATTGGGTAATACATATGGAAAAGTGGCATTCATACGCAGTGCCGTTAAAAGCCTTGTATTTAAGGGTTGTTGCCGGGCAAACATGGCTGCAAAGTCAACAGCATCCGGACTTACCCCGGCATCTCCTGCATACAATACCGGTTTCATCATAAAGCTGATGGGCTGTGTGCTTATCATCATTCTTCTGCCATCACGTGATATTGTTGAATTAAAAACAGCTAATGGAATGGTGGCTGCTTTTTCTTCTGCTGCGTAATCTTTTAATAAATGGTTCAGCATTTTGCCGCTGTTCATATTTAGTTTTTGTTCAAAAGCATAACCTCTGTCTTTTACATATTGCCAGTTTTCAATCGAAAATTTTTGTGCAGGCGAAAATATATCCCGGGATACCATTGATGAAAAAACCGGGTTTAAAAGATCTTTAGCAATATTATCGGTGTAACCCCCGCTATATAAATTCAGTGCCGTGTCTTTTTGCTTTGCCCGGTACAACTCCCGATAATAAGTGGCTGCCAGCATACCGCCACTGGCTCCGCTTATCAGCATAGTGTGTGGCATCAGTTTGCCATTTACCGCACTATCTAATTTTTGCAGGGTATTCATAACAAAAGTACCGCTGCGTAAACCACCACCACTTACGTTAATAAAAATCATGACCGGTTTTTCTTCCGCCTGGTTTTTTTTCCAGTTCTCCAGTATCTGAAGCATGTTGGTTTTGTCAGCAGCAATTTTATCCGGCAGGCAAAGTTGTTGCAGTGCCATTTTATTATATGCAGGCCGTTCTGTTTTATTGGTATAGTTTAAACCATAGGCTTTGTTACGGTTATCGATGATTTCATTTTTGTACAGCACATCTGCAAATAAAATAAGTAAAATAAAAACAGGCAAACTCCAGCTTTGTAAAAAATACGACAGTGCTCCAATAACAGCCGTCATGGCAGCAAAAAATATTAAAATGCTGGCAGCGGCAGGAGCTTCAAAATAAGGGTTGTCCATGTAAAAGCCTACCACAACTAAAAAAACAAAAGACAGCACAATGCTGAGAATACCTGAAAGATGGTGGTGTTTAAAAACGGTATCTAAAAAATCCTGGTTATAGTGTGATACATTTCTCGGCTTACGCAACCTGAACCGCTCACTCAGGTAAAAGCTAACCTGCAAACCGGGGTTTTCAATTTCGGGTTTGCCTGAATAGAAATTGACATTAAAATGCTGTGCTGTGTCAACAATGGGAGCAATGGTTCTTTGAATTGTTTTTTCGGCTCCAAAAAAATAAGCAAATGAAATGGCTACAATTAAAATAATGCCTCCCAATATGCCTGAAATAACCAGTGTAATTTCAGCGGCACTCAGTAATTCTTTATACACATCAAAGCGGATGAGTTTGTACAGGTAAAAAGAAAGAAAAATTAAGGGTAATAATGCATTATTTAAACAGTATTTTAAAAAAGGCTTTTCTGTTGTAGCCAGAAATTTACACCGCTTACTGTGTAAAATAAATGTGGTGATATTCCAGCTCATATAAAAAACGCCCAATGCAATGCCAACAAGGGTTGCACTAAGGGCATTTACTTTACCCAGATATTCGGGAGAAAAAAACAAAGCATCAGAACCATAGCTTTTCATAAAGCCACTGTTGATGGTACTGCCCAGTAAATACCAGAAAACCAGCAACACCTGAAACTTTCTGAAATGCAGTATAAAAAGCTGAACAGGAAAGAAATAATAAATATTTTTCAGAGCTTGTTTCATGAAAAGGCTGTTGCTTAAAATTACAATTTAAACAACCAGTATGCAAACAGATCTTTGGGAGTAAAGTTTTTATTTTTTTCGTACCACAAAAAGCAACGAAACAATTACCATCAGCAATATCATGGCAACAAACTGGTGAGAGACGCCCAATATAACCAGCCGGTTTGCATACGTAGCGTTCAATACCGTTAAAATACCCAACAATACCTGCAGCAGTACCAGCAATATAACTGTTATGCGAAGCCGGTTGAACAGTTTATTATTTGCAATTGCACGGGATTTAAACCACCACATACCAATCAACACAACCAACAAATAAGCCAACCCGCGGTGAATAAAATGAATGGCGATGGGATTAGAGACCAGATTTTTTCTAAAGGGCGAAAGCTCATTCATAGCCGGAAGCATACTGCCATTAATATCAGGCCAGGTTGGTGCAGTAATGGCCGCCCTGAGGCCAGCCATAAAAGCGCCGTATATCAATTGAAAAAACAAAACAGTAAGTATCAGCAATAAAAAAAAATTCAATTTTGTATCAATAACTTTTTGATGCTCTGTAACAAGCAGGCTTAAGGCAAACCACAAAGTGTAACAAAGCAAACCAAGTGCGGCAATAAAATGTGTTGTTAGCTCAACATGACCTACAAAATATTTTTCGGGCACAAGTCCGCTCTTTACCATAAACCAACCAATAAAACCCTGTAAGCCTCCAAGCAGAAAAAGAATGACCATCGGTTTTATCATTCCCTTTTCAAATTTTTTCTTTACCAGGAAATAAATAAAGCCAAATAAAAACACAAGCCCCATCAACCGGGCCCAGGTGCGGTGAAACCATTCCCAGAAAAAAATAAATTTAAACTCAGATAAAGTAAAATGCTGGTGTACGTATTTAAACTGATCGGTTACTTTGTATTTATCAAACTCTGTCTGCCAGGCCACATCATTTAATGGAGGCAACGAGCCGGTAATAGGTTTCCATTCCGTTATGGAAAGTCCTGACTCTGTTAACCGGGTAATGCCCCCCAGTAAAACCTGTATAATGATCATACCCACACCAATCAAAAGCCAGCAGGCTATTTGCCGTTGATTGCGTTGTTGTTGTAATGTATTCATTGCAGCCACAAATTTACAACAGCAAATGCTGTTAATGCAAAATGAATTGTTTTTTTATGCTTTTAACTGATATTTGTTAAACACAAATGTTAGCGCCTTATCTACATAAAAATTTACTGGAAGCCGGTTTAGATGAAGCCGGACGTGGCTGCTATGCCGGGCCTGTGTTTGCAGCTTCCGTAATACTTCCAAAAGATTTTTATCATCCTTTGTTAAACGACAGCAAACAATTAAATGAAAAGCAGCGTAACCTGTTAAGGCCCATCATCGAAAAAGAAAGTATTGCTTTTGCTGTTGCATCGGTAGATAATGAAACCATTGATAAAATAAATATTTTGCAGGCCAGTTTTACCGCCATGCATCTTTCTCTTGACCAATTAAAAATTATTCCTGAATTTTTATTGATTGATGGCAACCGGTTTAAACCGTATCCGGCTATTCCGCATCAATGCATTATTAAAGGTGATGGAAAATATGCTTCCATTGCAGCAGCAAGCATTTTAGCCAAAACATACCGGGATGAATTTATGCAGCAAATTCATGCAGCATTTCCACACTATGGTTGGGATAAAAATAAAGGATACGGAACTGCAACACATCGCAAAGCCATTGATAACTTCGGACTTTGCAGCCATCATCGCAAAAGTTTTAATATACTGCCTGAAAGTTTTATTCAAAAATAAATTCGCCCCGCCCCTGCCTGATAATCGTCCATTCATCAGTTGTACAATCCACCACGGTTGATGGTATCATGTTACCGATACCGCCGTCAATTACAAAATCAACCTTATCTCCAAAATTTTCATAAATCACTTCGGGGTCGGTGTATTCTTCTACCATTTCGCCGGGCAGCGATGCACTCAGGATCGGATTACCCAGTTCATCTAAAATATGCTGGCAAATAATATTATCAGGAACCCTCAAACCCACTGTTGATTTTTTACTCTGCAGTATTTTGGGTACCTGCTTACTGGCCGGTAAAATAAATGTATAAGGTCCGGGCAGATAACTTTTCAGCATCCGGTAAAGTGGTGTATCGATTGTTTTTGTATAATCACTCAAATGGCTTAAATCGCGGCAAATAAAAGTGAGTTGTGCTTTTTGAGGATCTACATTTTTTATTTTACAGATACGCTCAACTGCTTTGTGCTGGTTGATATCGCATCCCAGGCCATAGATGGTATCGGTTGGGTAAATGATCACCCCTCCGTCTTTTAAACATTCGGCCACCTGTTTTACCAGCCTGGGTTGTGGATTATCTGGATGTATCTGAATTAGCATAATTAAAAATTGATGATCTGAAATGAATCAAATTCTATGTTCAAATCATTATAATTTATAAAATTACTCCTAATCATCTTACTTTATTCTATTACTTTTGCTTTTTGCATTAAAAATAAATCTTCAATCTAAAATCTAAAATCTAAAATTCATTTATGTCAGTAATATGCGTAGGTACTATGGCTTTTGATGCCATTGAAACTCCTTTTGGAAAAGTAGATCAGATTGTTGGCGGCTCGGGCACTTATGTTGCCTATGCAGCCAGTAATTTTGTAACGCCCATTCAGCAGATATCCATTGTTGGTTACGATTTTCCGCAAGCGGAAATGGATGAAATGAAAAAACGTGGTGTATCACTGGAAGGTGTTGAAATTGTAAAAGATAAAAAATCTTTTTTCTGGAGCGGTAAATATCACCTGGACATGAACAGCCGTGACACCCTGGTTACCGACCTGAACGTGCTGGCAGATTTTAACCCCATTGTTCCTGACAGCTACCAGGGCGCAGAATTTTTAATATTAGGCAACCTGGCTCCAGACATACAAATGAGTGTGATAGACCAGTTAAAAGTGCGTCCAAAACTGATCGTGATGGATACAATGAATTTTTGGATGGATATTGCGATGGATGGTTTAAAGGAAGTTATAAAAAAAGTAGATGTGCTGTTGGTTAATGATGCAGAAGCCCGCCAGTTGAGTGGTGAACTCTCTTTGGTTAAAGCTGCCAAGTTAATTATGGAAATGGGGCCACAATTTTTAATCATCAAGAAAGGAGAACACGGTGCTTTATTGTTTCATAAAGATCATGTTTTCTTTGCACCTGCATTACCATTGGAAGAAGTTTTTGACCCAACGGGTGCAGGCGATACTTTTGCCGGGGGTTTTATTGGCCATTTAGCCAAAACAAAAGACATTAGT
>JANMWP010000228.1:0-3766 GCA_031394065.1 Chitinophagaceae bacterium | reverse complement strand
TTAATTTGTTTTTGCACAATTGCATTTACAATTTCGGTAATTGTTCCTTCGCCTTATGTTTTTGGAAGACTCATTTGTATTAAACCTGAATTAATAATCCTGGGCATCTTTTAAATTTTAAATTTTGACTTTTGAATTATATTTTTCCTGACACTTTATTTCTCCTAATATATTTTCCATTCCCTTTTTCCACCAAACATTTTCCATCATCAATAACAACCTGGCCTCTTAATAAAACAGTTTTTGTTTTACCAGTTAGTTTCCATCCTTCGTATGCAGAGTAATCGGTATTCATGTGATGTGTTGCTACACTGATCGTATGCTCTTCATTCGGATCGAACAAAACAATATCAGCATCTGAACCGGGCGCAATGCAACCTTTCTGTGGAAACATGCCAAATATCTTTGCCGGATTGGTTGATAATACTTCTACAAATTTATTCGCAGTAATTCTTCCTTTTCTTACACCTTCGCTGTATAATAGTTCTACCCGGTGTTCAATAGCCGGATGGCCGTTTGGTATTTTTGAAAAATCATCTTTACCCAATAATTTTTTCTCCCAGGTAAACGGACAATGATCTGTTGCTACCACCTGCACCAATCCCTGGTTGATACCGGCCCATAATGCTTCCTGGTCTTTCTTTTCTCTTAACGGGGGACTCATCACCCATTTGGCTCCTTCAAAATTCTGTTCGTATAAAGAAGCATCCAATAACAAATACTGAATACAGGTTTCTGCAAATACTTTTTGATTATGACTGTTATTATTACGCACTGCATTCAAAGCTCCCTCGCAGGTCATGTGTACAATGTACCCCGGGCATCCGGTATAGCCAGCAATAGATGCAAAGCGTTCTGATGCTTCTGCTTCTGTAATTTCAGGTTGAGATAAATAATGATAGATGGGTGCCAAATTTCCTTCGGCCCTATTCTTTGCAATTAAAAAATCAATCATATCTCCATTCGTTGCATGAACAGTTACCATTCCACCTCTTTGCTTTACTTCATTCATCAGGCCGACCATCTGCTTATCATCGATCATCAACGCACCTTTATAAGCCATAAATATTTTAAAAGACGTGATGCCTTCTTTTTCAATCAAATCAACAATTTCTTTACAGGTATTTTCATTAAAATCTGTTACTGCCATGTGAAAACTGTAATCGCCAACAGCATTTCCGTTTGCACGGCCGCTCCATTCGTTGTATGCATCATACAAAGAGTTTCCTTGTTTCTGTAAAATGAAATCTATAACTGTTGTCGTACCACCATACAAAGCTGCACGGGTTCCGGTTTCGTAATTATCGCTGCTGAAAGTGCCCATGAAAGGCATTTCCAAATGCACATGCGGATCAATACAGCCGGGAAAAGCCAGCAGACCCGTTGCGTCAATTATTTTATCAGCTTTGATGTCGAGATTCTTTCCAATAGCAGCAATACTTTCTCCCAGGATAAAAATATCGCCGGTAAAATTTTCTGCAGCACCAATTATATTTGCATTTTTGATTAATATCGACATACTATTTATTTTTAAATCCAATACGTTCTCTTTTCTCCCACTTTAATTTTTGCAGCTTTCCTTCCTCTTTTTCGTCGAGCATATTTTCCAATGCATCGTAAATACTTTTTAACTGAACATCGTGTTCATCAATTCTGTCCCGCAATTCTTTTAGTAAATTTATTGCTGATAAATTCGAATGCGCCAGTTTTTTAAAAGAAATAAATGCCCGAACAATAGCAATATTCATTTTCCTTGCTTTTGGGCTTTTTAATACACTCGCTACCATCGTAACTCCGTGTTCTGTAAAAACATAAGGAAGATATTTTTCACCTCTATGCTTTCTTGAACTCATCACAATTTGTGATGAGTTCTTATTGTTCATTTCTAATTCCAAATCAGATGATATCACAATTTGTGACATCATCCCTTTCCATTCTTTTGCTGTAAGCCTGAACATGAAGTCTTTTGGAAAACTTTGGATATTTCTTTTTATTGCCTGATTGAATACCCGGGTTTCAACTTCATATAGGTGAGCAATATCAAAGTCAAGCATAACTTTCTCACCCCTTATCTCATAAATTTTATTTTGAATAATCGCAATTTTCATGTTATCCCCTTTTTTTCATCAACAATAAATATACAAAACCACTTACAATAAACCCAACAAACCATGCATAATGATACAGGTCTGAAATCCAGACCGGGAATACAGTTGAAGAAACCAATTTTATCTGTAATAAAAAACCCGGAATATTTGGAACGATACCAACCAACAATGAGATGATGGCTGCTGCATTAAATCCATTGCCGAATCCATACTGTGCTGTATGTTGATACAATTCATCAACATTCAATTGTTGTTTTCTTATAAAATAATAATCAGCGATCATAATCCCTCCTACCGGACCAAGCAAACTTGAGTAGGCAATGAGCCATGTAAAAATATAACCATTGGGATCAGCAATTAATTTCCATGGGAAAATTAAAATACCAATAACACCAGTAATGTATCCACCCGTTCTGAAATTTATTTTTTTAGGAGACAGGTTTGCAAAATCATTGGCCGGACTAACAATATTAGCTGCAATATTTGTTGCCAGGGTTGAAATGGCAACAGCAATCATCGCCATGCTCACCAATAACTTATTTTCAAATTTACCGGCCAGTACAACAGGATCCCAAATGCTTTCACCATAAATAATGAATGTGGCCGATGTAACCACCACGCCGATAAAAGCAAACAAAGTCATGGATGGTGGAAGACCGATTATTTGTCCATTGATTTGTGCTTTCTGGCTTTTTGCATAGCGTGTAAAGTCGGGAATATTTAAAGAGAGTGTTGCCCAAAAACCAACCATACCTGTTAATGCCGGAAAAAAATATGCCCAGAATGCGGGGCCGGATAATTTTGAGGGCTGCGATAATATTGGTCCCAAACCATGGCCTGCATTGATTGCCCAAAACAATAAAGCCAGTGCAGCCAATGGTAAAAAAAATGCTTTAAAAACTAATAATTTTTTAATGCTTTCAACACCCAAATAAACCACAAACATATTCAGCAACCAGAAAAGAAAAAAGCAAATGGCCGGACCGGTTTGCAAACCAAATGAATCAGGAAAAATTTGTGGTAAGTTTGCCAAAGAGGGAATCCACAATTTCATCATCTGGTAAATGGCGAACCCACCAATCCAGGTTTGAATGCCAAACCAGCCACAAGCAACAATGGCTCTTAACATGGCCGGAATATTTGCGCCCCTGGTTCCAAAACTTGCTCTTGCAAAAACAGGAAATGGAATACCATATTTTGCGCCTGCATGTCCGTTTAATATCATGGGTATTAATACAACTGTATTGCCGATAAAGATTGTTAGAATAGATTGCCACCAATTCATCCCACCTTCGATCAATGAACTTGCCAGCATGTATGTAGGTATGCATAAGCTCATACTTATCCATAACGCAGCATAGTTCCATGTGCCCCAGGTGCGCTTGTTTTGCGGAATGGGTGCTAGGTCTTCGTTATAAAGAGATCTGTCGTTAGTTTCGGTCATTAAATTTATTTGATGATTTGACAATTTGATGATTTGAAGATTAACCTCATCTTCAAATCATCAAATCAACTAATTTCCAAATCGGCTATTTTGATTGCTTCGCTGATTATAGCTAATCCCTCATCAATTTGTTCTTTCGTAACACATAAAGGTGGTGCAACAAAAATATAATTCCATCTTACAAAAGTATATAAGCCCAGCTCTTTTAATTTAG
>JANMWP010000393.1:0-8228 GCA_031394065.1 Chitinophagaceae bacterium | reverse complement strand
TAGTAACCTATTTTAAATCAGGAGTGTGTCAGGCTGAGCTTGTCGAAGCCGGTCTATTTTGTTTTAACCCGCCTTCGACAAGCTCAGGCTGACAGCTTTCCTAACTGAAGATTATTAAGAAATCTATTGCAGGAGAAATCTCGTTAGTTTTATAACCTTATTACTGACCTGTTAATTAACTACCATGCTGAGGAGGCTATTTTTTCTTTTAAATATTTTATTGCTTCCTTTCCTGTCATTGGCACAATCTGCCGGCTTATCCGCAACAATTTATGATGCACATACAAAAGCACCGCTTGCCTTTGTAAGTGTTACAATTAAAGGAACAAACACAGGAACCGTTACAGATATTGACGGACATTTTGCTTTTGACAAACTACCTGCAAACACAGTTTTAATAATCAGTTATATTGGCTACAAAACACGGGAGTTCAAAACAGCGAAAACTACAGATCCGTTTTCGATATTTATTGAACCTGCTGATGGGCAGCTGGAGAATGTGATAATCTCTACCAATGAAAATCCGGCACATCGAATCATTAAACTGTTGCAGCGAAATAAAAAAAATAACGATCCGGAGCAGCAACCAGCATTTAAATACAATGCTTATACCATTGCAGCTTTGGCTGGTGGTAATCGTTTCTGGAACGGGAACGGCAACAAACCGGACAGCAGCAAACAAAAGAGCTCCATTCCGCAAATGGACCAGGTGAATAAACAAATGAACAATGTGGTAAAGGCATCGAAAGATACTTCAGGTAAAAGCCTGGGAAGCCAATTGGGTAAAAGGTTTAAAGAAAATTACCTGATGCTTACCGAATCTTATACCGAACGCATTTATAAATTTTCCGGACAAACAAAGGAAACAGTTTTGGCAACAAAATTTTCGGGTTTAAAGAATGCAACATTCGGTGTAACTACTTCCGATTTTCAACCCTTTGGGTTTTATAAAGATTACCTGGTAATGAACAATATCAGTTTTGTAAGTCCGGTAATTGAAGGCAGTATCAACATGTATAAATTCAGACTTAAAGAAAGGATACCACATGAAAAAGATACCACTTACATTATCAGTTTTGAACCAAAGGCTGGTAAAAATTTCAAGGGCCTGAAAGGTTTACTCTACATTAATTCGGATGGTTATGCTATTGAAAACATCATTGTATCACCTGCAGATGAAAAGGGAATGATATTTACTTTCAGACTGCAGCAAAAATATGAACGGGTAAAAGGGAAATGGTTTCCAGCACAATTAAATTCTACACTTTCGCAAAAAGACCTGCGTACCGATTCGGTTTTGTTGTTCTGGGATTGCCGCAGCTATATTACAAACGTAGATTTTAGCAAAACTTTTACCAAGGCAGATTTTTCGGATGTAAAACTTGAATATCAGCCACAGGCAGGCAAAAGGGCCGATTCAAGCTGGCGCAGCATGCGTACAGATTCCCTGAATGATAAAGGAAAAATAACTTACGAAACTTATGAAATGCTACCGGCAAAATATAAGAACATGATTGAAAAGGTGAACAAGGCTTTTCAGATTCTTTCTATTGAAGGTATTCCGTTGGGGAAGGTGGACATTCCTTTTAAATACATTCTTTCGGGTATCAACAAATATGAAAGCTTCAGGATTGGCGCTGGTTTACAAACCAATGTCTTATTCAGCAAATGGTTTTCTGTTGGCGATTTTGTGGGCTATGGCCTGCGTGATAGGGCTTTTAAATATGGCGGCAATATACAGTTCAATATCCAACAAAGAACAAATACGGTTTTGCGTTTTGATTACAGCCGCGATATTACAGAGCCGGGCAATGTAGATTATTTTGTACGCAACGGATCTGTTTTTTCAAACCAAAGCCTGCGTAATTTTCAGCGGTCACGTTTCGACAGTGTTGAACAGTTTAAAATTAATTTCAGCACAAAAATCCGTCCATCAATCCAGTCTGATATTTGGCTGATGAATGAAACCCGCAATCCGGCAGTGTATGAATATGAGTTTGAAAACAACGGCACAAATTTACGCAGTTATAAAAATACAGAACTGGGCATTGGCTTCAGGTTTACCAAAGGCGAAAGTTTTACACGGATGGGCAGGGCTAAACTACGCACCAAGCCGGCAACAACCGAATTGCTGTTGCAGATTTCAAAAAGTTTAAAAAATATTTTAAATGGCGATCTGGATTATACAAAAATAGCCTTACGTTTCAGCCATAGGTTTCAGTTAAAAAATTTTGGTAAAACATCTTTTCGGATTGAAGCAGGACAGGTTTGGGGAGATGTGCCTTACTCATATCTATTTAATACAAGGGCAACAAAATCGGGTAAAGTGAGTGCGTATGTTCCGGATCATTTTCAAACGGTTGGTTTGTATGAATTTGTTGCCAGCAGCACCATTAATTTATTTGTAGAACATAATTTTGGCAACCTGTTGTTTAAGCCAAAAAATATTTCTTTCAGACCCGAAATTTATGTGGTGCAAAACATCGGCTATGGAAGTCTTAAAAATGCTTCATCACATAAATTGCTTGCTTTTAAAGTTCCTGAAAAAGGTTTATTCGAATCGGGGTTGATGATAAAAAATATATACCGGCGTAGCCTTTTCTCCTTTGCTTACATCGGTATTGGTGGCGGCGTTTTTTACCGCTACGGATATTATGCCCTTCCCAAAACTGCCGATAACTGGGCTTTTAAATGGGGTTTCAGCATCTCATTTTAAAATACCCTTCAATGGGTATTGTATTATCAGATTGCAATCTTAATTTTATCTAAAATTATTATTTATGAAAAAGTTATGCAGGAAAATCTCCCTGGTTTCTCTTTTTACCATGGGCACATTCATTTCATTTTCGCAAACAACAGCCAAAGAGTGGCTTGCAAAAGCTGAAAAACTATATGCTGATGAAAAATACCTGGAAGCTGCTGTGGCTTATGATAAAACATCAACCTTAGACCCAAAAAGTCAAAAAGCTTTTTATATGGCGGGGTGGTGTTATAATGACCTCGACAAATTTGAAAATGCAATTGACCGTTTAAAAAAAGCCATTGCACTTGATAAGAATGATCATTTAGCCTGGCAGGAACTGGGGTATGCCTATAAAAAAACTTCCAAAAATAATGAAGCATTAAGCAGCCTTAAAAAGGCCATTGAAATAAAACCAACTTATGCGTTGGCTTACAAACAAATCGGAGATGTGTATCAGAATATGAATAAGAACACAGATGCCATTGACGCTTATAAAAAATGTTATGAGAACGATTCAGAAAACGATGATGCCTGTTATAACCTTGGCTATATCTATAACGGCGAGGAAAAATATGCTGAAGCCCTGGAATGGCTTGATAAAGCAAATGATATAAAAAAAGGGGTAGATGTTTATAATGAAATTGGTTTTGCCAATTATAAATTGAAGAAAAATGAGGAGGCCATCAGTGCATATAAAAATGCTTTGGAAATTAATGGAAAGAATGGTACTGCTTATAAAGGTATGGGTGATGTATATCGCCTGAATTACAGTCCGTCAAAAGTTGAAGAAGCAATAGAAAATTATTTAAAAGCCATTGAGTACAATCCAAAAAGTTCGGGATCACATTATGGACTGGGTTGGTGTTATAACGAAAAGAGCCGGTTTGATGAAGCAATTCCATTGCTAACCAAATCAATTGAACTGGATAGAACCTTTGTCTCGGGTTATGTTGAGCTGGGATACGCACAATATATGACCAACAAGTATCCGGAAGGATTAAATACACTAAAGGCAGGACTTGCACAGGATAATAAAAACAAGTTGTGCAGGTATTACAGCGGTTTAATTTATGTAAAACAAAAAGACAGGGAAAATGCCAATATCATGTACAACGAGTTAAAACCACTTGATGTTAAATTAGCTGATAAGCTTTTGGCAAAAATTAACGCATTGTAAAATTTTGGTTTTATGAATTTTAAAATTTGTAAGAAAAATAATTTGCGCTTACCGGTTATTTTTTTGTTTCTTATTTTAAATAATCAGCTAAAGGCGCAAAAAGATTCGATAGAAAAAATATTTGCATTTAAAATTACTGACTATATAAAACCACTAACTGATTCTACTTCAGCGGTGCAGGTATTTAAATCAACTTCTTTTCCGGTAGCAATCAATGATAAGCAACTAGGAGTACTTAATCATTGTTATAAAACCGGTATAAAGCTGGATACGGCCATGATAGGTTGGGGGCGGTGCAACCTTATTAAGGGGGAGTATTATTATTTTGGCATAAGGTTAAAAAAGATGCAGCAACCGGCTGAAGGCGATTTACTTTATTTACAAGCAAAAGTTGCTTACGTGTATGATGGTTTGCTGTTGAATGTGATGAATCATGCATTGCAGTTTACAAATGTGTATGGACTGCCTTTTATGAAGAGCACTGCCATATTTACCAATACGAAAAAAGATGAGGAGAACATTTTGGATTCGATGTTGAGTGACATACGATACACAGCCAATGCCATGTTTCAGCAAATGCCTGAGCAAAAACAGATTATTAAAGATGGCATTTACAAAGGCGAAAAATTATTTACTGCCATGTTGTTTGCAAAACGGAGTGAACTTGAATTGTTCTTAAAATATATAATAGCCCGCCCCAAAAATTATGCAGGCAATAGCTGGAAGATATCCGAAATATTTGCTACATGGATTGATGGTGGAACTCCCACAGTTGTTGAAGAATGAAAATGAATCAATGATAGCGGGCTTTTATAAAATATGCTGATTTGGGAAGACATGGGTTACCTTTTATAAAAATCAGTATAAACTGCAGCTGCTGTTTTAAGCAGGCTTGATTTTCACGAACGATTTATTTTGCTATCTGACCCGGTAATCAAATTACCGGGCAAACTGTTTTATAACCAAATAAAAATAAAAATGATCCAGAAAACGTATTTCAAAACCAAGGATTACTGTAAAGTTAAATTCAGCTTTGCTCCTGAAAATGCCGAAACTGTAGAAGTATTGGGACTTAACAGCGATTGGGAAAATGCAATTATTCTTAAAAAGAAAAAAGACGGAACTTTTTCTGCCGAAATTTCCCTGCCAAAAGATTCACAGCAACAGTTTAAATACCGCGTTAACAATACTGAATGGCTGAATGATGCAGAAGCCGATAGCGAAACAGTAAACGAATATGGCGGTACCAACAGTGTTATTAACCTGTAAGTTTAGGGGAAATATTTTTTTGTGATTGAAGATTTCAATCAGCCTCCACTTTTTATATGAACGGGAAATGGATTCAGTAAATTCAGTCTACTTTTAATGTAATATTCACCTGTTCATTAAAACTGGTGTTATGAAAAAGAGATTTTTCCACTTCACAATTATTGCTGTTGTGTTTTTGTTTATGTATGCGCCAGCAAATGCGCAAATGCTGCGCCTGCCAGATGGCAATACAAATTACAAATGCAAAACGGGCAGACTGTTAGGTGTAACCAATATAGATATTAGCTGGAATGCCCCCGGAGTAAAAAGCCGTGAAGGAAAAATATGGGGCACCGATGTTGCCTGATACGATTTTAAAGTGTTGGGCTTTGGTTCCAAAACGGCTTCGCCCTGGAGGGCCGGTGCCGATGAGTGTACCAATATTTCCTTTTCAACCGATGTAAGCATTAATGGCAGGTTCCTTGTTGCCGGTAAGTATGCATTTTTTATTGCGGTGTTCCCCGATTCCTGTGTGCTCATCTTTAATAAAAACACGGCCGAATGGGGCAGTTATTTTTATAACAGGCAGCTGGATGTAATGAGAGTAACTGCCTGGCAGCAGAAGGACGTAAAAGAAAGTAAAGAAAGGGTTGACTATACTTTTTCTAAACAGACAAGTAACACTATTGAAGTTGCGCTTGAGTGGGAACACTGGCGCATTCCTTTTAAAGTAGAAGTTGACCTTACAGCTACCACACTGGCTTACATACGTTCGCAAATGAGCGGTGCAGCCGGTTTTGATCCGCCAAGCCTGGAGTCTGCAGCAACCTGGTGCCTCCAAAATAATGTGAATACGGATGAAGCATTGAACTGGATTAATTCAGCAGTTGACCCCAGTCTGGGCGGCGCCAATAATTTTAAAAATCTTTCGGTAAAAGCAGGGCTGCTAAATAAACTCAATAAAAAAGAAGAAGCTGATAAGATGATGAAGGATGCCCTTGACAAAGCAAGCGTTATGGAACTACATAACTATGGCCGCCAGTTATTGGGTGAGAATAAGGTTACAGAAGCCATAGAAATATTTGAGGTGAATTTTAAAAAATTCAATGGTGCATGGCCAACCAGCGCAGGCTTAATGCGTGGTTACTCTGCAAAAGGCGATCTTAAAAAAGCGTTGGAATATGCCAACAAAGCCGTTGCCGATGCACCAAGCCCCGAGGTAAAAAAGATTATGGTGGCTGCCGTGGAAACATTGTCGAAAGGAAAGGCCTTGTAAAATAAAGAAGCATGCAAAAAAGAATTGTTGAAAAACAATTCTTTTTTAAACATAGATTGACTGTTGTATATTTAGTTAAATTTATCTCTTCAACACAACTTAATTTTAAACAACTGTTAACCTGTTAACATGCGCAATAGTATTATCACCTTTTTATTTTTTTTGCTTTGTGTAACACTGCATGCACAGGATACTATTCAACAAATAGTACCGGGTCGAAAAAATGCAGGTACACAAATCAACAAGCCATATGTAATTCTAATTTCGGCTGATGGATTCCGCTACGATTATGCAGATAAATACCATGCAGAGAATCTGATAAAACTACGCAACAGCGGAGCACAGGCAGAAAGCATGTTACCCTCTTTTCCCAGTGTAACTTTTCCCAATCATTATACCATTGCTACCGGTTTGTATCCTGCTCATCATGGATTGGTGTATAATCAGTTTTACGACCGTAGCCGCAAAGCAACTTATAGTATTGGCGACCGTAAATCTGTTGAAGATGGAACCTGGTATGGTGGCACACCCATTTGGGTATTGGCCGAGCAACAAGGCATGCTGAGTGCTTCTTATTATTTTGTAGGAAGCGAAGCAGCCATTCATAAAACTTACCCAACTTACTGGTACCGGTTTGGAGAAAATACGGATATCAATTACCGCATCAATAAAGTAATTGACTGGTTGCAAATGCCGGAAGATATCCGTCCGCACATGATTACTTTTTACATCAGCAATGTAGATCATGAAGGGCATATGTTTGGGCCAGATGCACCCCAAACCCAGGATGCTATTCAGTTTGTTGACAAAGCCGTTGGCAGCCTGGCTGAGAAAGTAAATGCACTGGGCCTACCTGTTAATTTCATTTTCCTGGCCGATCATGGCATGGCTGCAGTTGATACCGTAACCCGTATCAATATTGCTTCCATGATTGATACTTCCCGTTTTATCATACGCGGCGGTGGCACTAGTCTTCACCTGTATGCAAAAGATACAACCGACATAAAGTCAACTTATGAAATGCTGAAAAACAAAGAAAACGGTTTTACGGTTTACCTGAGGGAAGACATTCCTCCCCAATGGCATTATGCAAAAACCGATGACCGCTATAACCGCATTGGCGATATTTTTGTGGTACCACAATACCCCAAAGTATTAAGTGGTAATAATAACCGCATCAGTCCGGGTGCTCATGGCTTTGACCCCGCTATGAAAAATATGCATGCCGTTTTTTATGCCTGGGGGCCACAAATAAAAGCAGGTATCACGATTCCTTCTTTTGAGAATGTTCATGTGTACCCATTAATATGCCGCTTATTGGGGTTAAACATTTCTGAACAAATTGATGGAGATCCCGCTGTACTGGAAACAATAATTAAAAAGTAAAGTGTACTGTTTAGATAAAATCTGTTATGGTACTTTTTTAATTTTAATTACAACTCCTTTTGAAACCGGTGTATTGCTTTTATCTGCAACATCATTAATGGGAACCAGTACGTTTGTTTCAGGAAAATAAGTAGCAGTACAGCCTTTGGGAATGGGGTAGGGCACTACAATAAATTGATGAGCCACTCTTTCTCTGCCATCAGCATCATTATACAGGTCAACAATATCGCCTTGTTTTAACTGGTGTTCATTCATGTCGGCCTGGTTCATCATAATCACTCTTCTTTCATTGTAAATACCACGGTAACGGTCATCCAATCCGTAAATAGTTGTATTAAACTGGTCGTGGCTGCGTATGGTCATCATCAGCAATTCGTCTTGCTGTAAAATTGTTTGGG
>JANMWP010000195.1:0-4567 GCA_031394065.1 Chitinophagaceae bacterium | reverse complement strand
GTTTCAGATGCTGATTGGCAGATTGAAAAAAACAATATTGGTATTCCGCTCTATCGTTATAAAAGAGGTACCATGTGGGTAAGAAATAATACAGACGACCATGCTTATTGTAAAGGATTATTCTTTGTCATCAAGCAGGATTATTCTGGTGGTGGTACTTATGGCAAATCTTTTATCAGCGAATACAGCGAAGAATTAAGAGGCTGCCAATAATAGCTGCACAAATGCAAACAAATTACAAAACAGAAAGGCTGTTTTTACGTACCCTTACTGCCGATGATTCCGGTTTTATTTTTGAACTGGTAAATACAGCAGGCTGGATAAAATTTATTGGCGACAGGAATGTAAAAAACAACGAAGATGCCGATAAGTACATTCAGAAAATAATCACCAACACTGCTATAAATTATAGAGTTGTTACATTGTTGAACAACCAAACGGCGGTTGGTGTTGTAACGCTTATTAAACGTGATTACCTGGATCATCCTGATATCGGGTTTGCTTTTCTTCCGGCTTATTCAAAAAACGGCTATGCATTTGAAGCCACCACAGCAGTTTTAGATGGTTTATTAAACTCAGGCGAACATGCAACAATTTTAGCAACCACCATTCCGGAAAACAATTCATCTATACAGCTATTAAG
The DNA here is from genome assembly GCA_031394065.1 of Chitinophagaceae bacterium. Lineage (GTDB taxonomy): Bacteria > Bacteroidota > Bacteroidia > Chitinophagales > Chitinophagaceae > Ferruginibacter. The sequence continues at coordinate 3,924 of JANMWP010000195.1, read as the reverse complement.
AAAGCTGGGCTTCAGTTTTAGTAAAGAAATTATCAATGAAGGTGAATTGCTGCAAGTATTTGCCAAAAACAAAAATGAAATACAAAATCCTGCTTAACGCATTATTTTATGACAACTTTTATCAGAACCGATTCGGATAACACAGATTTTAAAACCCTGGTAGCATTATTAGATGCCGACTTAAAAATAAGAGATGGCGATGAACATGTTTTTTATGCCCAGTTTAATAAAATTACCACCATCCGCAATGCCATTGTTTGTTATATTGATAACAAAGCAATTGGCTGTGGTGCATTCAGAGCATATGAAGAATCAAGTGTGGAAATTAAGCGGATGTTTGTGTTGCCCGAATACCGTGGGCATGGCATTGCATTAAAAATTTTAAAGGAATTGGAACTATGGGCAGCCGAGCTTAATTACCTGGAATATATTTTAGAAACCGGCAAAAATCAACCGGAAGCAATACGCTTGTATCAAAAAGCCGGTTATGCTGTTATACCAAGCTATGGGCAGTACCTGCATATTGAAAACAGTGTTTGCATGATGAAATCTGTTTTATAAGATTTATAATTTGGCAGATTTCTGTAATAAAACCCGGGTTGCATTTCCTCGTTCTTAAAACAACCTCTCTAACCGCCATTGCTTAAATTAATTTTTGAACTTTGTCATCGCTGAATTGTTATTTATAAAAATCAGTTTTATGACAAATGAAGTGAAAAATAATTTTCTAAGTCACAAGCCACTTACAAAAGAGGCTTTAAGTAATTTACAACAGAAAGGCTATAAGTATCTACAGGTACAGGGATACACTTTAGATCATCATCCCGAATATGTAGAACCACATTATCTGATGCTGGTTCCTATCAAAGGGTTATCAGCTCATCGAGGTAAAATGGATATATACGAAGATATTGATAGCGACCTGATTAAGGAATGGATAAAAGCAGGAAACAACAACGACAGCCTTGAAATATTTTTGGCTGATCGAAAATAACTTTTCAAATCTCTGGTTTGTAATTACAAAACCACCGGCTGTTTAAGTAATAAAACTTAAATCCTCCTAAGCTTAAACATTTTTGCATTAGCCATTTTTTTTCAAAATAAACAAACAATTTATCATAGTTGTTGTTAATACAAAAAAACGTAAAAAAATCATTATGCAAAAGAACATTTTAAACATGCTTGCAGCAGTAGCAATCACATCTGCAACATTTGTAGCCTGCAGTAACGGCGAAACTAAAACAACTGAAGCCCCGGCCAAAGATTCTGTAAAAGAAGAAGTAATGGCACCGGCAGCACCTAAAGACATCGTTGATGTCGCCATAGGTTCACCTGATCACACAACATTAGTTGCAGCAGTAACTGCCGCAGGTTTGGTTGAAACATTGAAAGGTGCCGGACCATTTACTGTATTTGCACCAACCAATGCTGCATTTGCTGCATTGCCTGCCGGAACCGTTGATGGCTTACTGAAGCCCGAAAGCAAAGATGCTTTAACTAAGATTTTAACTTACCATGTAGTGGCAGGTGCAATTAAAGCTGCTGATTTAAAAGATGGTCAGAAAGTAAAAACATTACAGGGCGAAGAACTTACCGTAACCATAAAAGACGGTAAAGTAATGATTAATGGTGCCAATGTAACTGCTACAGATTTAACAGGAAGTAATGGTGTAGTTCACGTAATTGATGCAGTATTAATGCCTAAGAAATAAATTAGTTTTTGTTTAATTTTTATTGATGAAGGGAGCAACCGATGTTGTTCCCTTTTTTATTAAATCGCTTGACAATCATACAAAGAGTAAAAAAATAATTTTAATTCGATGAAGTATGCTATTATCTGACAGAAATTTGCATGGCCCAATATTAACTTTTATTCCTGCGCCACATTACTGTACATTTGTTTTACAGTAAAAATCAGCATGAATACTGCAGCAACAACTTTACAGGCATTATTTAACAGGATACCCAGAAGGCATTCCCTGGAAAATGTAAAAGATATTTACAGCATCCTTGACGAATATGAAGACTTATTAATCAGCATTGAGGCTACCAACCCTTTCTACGAAAAAAATATTCCTGCATTTTTTGATGAACTGGAACTTGTAAGGTCTGCCATAAAAAAATCAACTGATAATAAAGCTTCCAAAAAAAATAAGGACAGCCTTTTTGATGAAGGCTCGGGTAATTTAAAAGACAGCATGCAAACCCTGATGACTGTATATGGAGATGGAAGCCGCACGGCCTGAAAATATGGGTAACAACTAAATTTTAACAATAACCGGCTATTGTTAACGCAACCTTGGCATAATTTTTTCAATCTTTGTACAAAACAAATCAATTGAAGAAATATTTACTCAGCTTATTTATGTTGTGTTCCTTTTTTGCCAAAGCGCAAAAAGTAGAAAAGATTTTTGTTAACCTGTACACCGATAGTCTGAAGAAAGGTACCTACAACTACATTAATATTGATGGGCAATTAAGTAACGGCAAATATTTGCCGCTTGACAGTACACAGCTTATATTCTGGGCATCTGCCGGCAAGTTCAACGGAAACAGCTTATGGATAGATAAAGACTTTACTACCTCAAAGGTGGATATAAAAGTAAGCATGCGTGATAACCCTGCATTGGTTAAAGAATTTACCATCTACATAAAACAACAACCCGACCCTGAATTAAAGACAATGGATGAGATCATGAAAAAAACAAAAAGTAAAAACGGCTGATAAATAATTATAACACAAAATAAAATGCCCGGTAAATCAGAAAGAATTACCGGGCATTTTTTATAGTCTGACAGTAACGTTAGATGATGGTTAAGCAAATTTCTTTGCATCTTCTAAAAACTTAGCCAATCCAATATCCGTTAAAGGATGTTTCAGTAGTCCTAAAATAGAATCAAGCGGGCAGGTACAAACATCTGCACCGGCTTCGGCACATTTAATGATGTGCAAGGGATTGCGGATTGAGGCAGCCAGAATTTCTGTTTTGTATCCCTGCATCGAAAAAATCTGTCTCATCTGGTGTATCAGGTCCATACCATCCCAACCACTGTCATCAACTCTGCCTAAAAAAGGAGAAACATAAGTAGCTCCGGCTTTGGCAGCTAAAATTGCCTGACCTGCACTAAATATAAGTGTACAATTGGTTCTTATTCCATTATCAGTAAACCACTTCAACGCTTTAATACCATCTTTAATCATGGGTACTTTAACCACAATATTAGGGTGAATAGCCGCTAATTTTTTGCCCTCTGCAACAATCCCATCAAAATCTGTAGAAATTACCTCGGCGCTGATATCACCATCAACCATTTCGCAAATGGTTTTATAATGCGCCATTACCGCATCCTGGCCTTTAATTCCTTCTTTGGCCATCAAAGATGGATTGGTTGTAACACCATCTAAAATCCCTAAATCATTGGCTTCTTTAATTTGTTCCAGGTTTGCGGTATCGATGAAAAATTTCATATGCCCCTATCCCCTAAAGGGGGACTGCTTTTTAATAATGAGTTAATTAATTTACGGCAAAAGTAAAATATTTGAAAGACTATAATCTAAAAAACTTTTAACTAAATATACACTGAAAGTGTAAACAGGGTCTAAAGCCCCTTCAGGGGTTGGGGCTAATAAAAAATGGCAAGTTACTTACATCGCACCGCTCAACCATCTACCCTTGCTACCTTCCGGTCCTGGGGGAGTTCAACAGGAGCTGGCCGTATAAGACTTGCCGCCGCAAATATACGGCTTAATGACAAATATCTTACCCATTTTTTAATATAAAATATCAAAATTTAAGAATCAATAACAGATAGCATACAAAGCTGATAATATCCCGTATTTCAAGCCGCAAATAAAAAGCCACATTCAAGCTTCAAGTCGCAAGCTTCCAATATCAGACATCAAATATCAAAAACTAACTCCCG
>JANMWP010000193.1:0-1575 GCA_031394065.1 Chitinophagaceae bacterium | reverse complement strand
CCCCGCCAACACAGGTTATGGCGCAGACAGTATCCAGGTTTTAGAAGGTTTAGAAGCAGTTAGAAAAAGGCCCGCCATGTACATTGGCGATATTGGTGTAAAGGGCCTGCATCACCTGGTGTATGAAGTAGTAGATAATTCAATTGATGAGGCACTTGCCGGTCATTGTAAAAATATTACCGTAACCATCAATGAAGATAATTCCATTACTGTTGAAGATGATGGCCGTGGTATACCAACCGGTATGCATACCAAAGAAAACAGAAGTGCATTGGAAGTGGTAATGACGGTTTTACATGCCGGTGGTAAATTTGATAAAGATTCTTATAAAGTATCAGGAGGTTTGCATGGTGTGGGAGTTAGTTGTGTAAATGCATTGAGCAGTAAATTACATGTTGTTGTAAATCGCGACGGTAAATCTTTTGAACAGGAATATGCAAAAGGCATTCCTCAATATTCTGTAAGGGAAATTGGTAAATCAGATAAACATGGTACTACGGTGCAGTTCTGGCCCGATCTTTCTATTTTCATTACCAGCGTTTATAACCGGGAAATATTAGAAGCCCGTTTGAGGGAGTTGTCTTTTTTAAACAGAAAGATAACGATTCACATGCACGATTTGAGAGAAAGGGAAGAGGATGGGTCTACTTATTCCAAAACTTTTTACAGCGAAGGCGGTATTGTGGAATTTGTTGAAATGCTGGATAAAAATGCAAACCGCAATCCCTTATTACCAACCGTAATTTATTGCGATGGACATGATGAAGCCAGCAATGTAATGGTGGAAGTTGCCATGATTTATAACACCGGCTACCAGGAACATCTGTTCAGCTATGTAAACAATATCAATACTATTGAAGGCGGAACACACGTAGCAGGTTTTCGCCGTTCTATTACCAGGGTTTTTAAAAGTTATGGCGAAAAAGAAGGCATGTTTGAAAAAGCTAAGGTAGAAATTGAGGGCGATGATTTTAGAGAAGGATTAAGTGCCATCATATCTGTAAAAGTACCCGAGCCGCAGTTTGAAGGACAAACCAAAACCAAGTTGGGTAATAATGAAGTGATGGGTGTTGTGGATAGTACACTCAGCAGGGTATTAACTGCTTTTCTGGAAGAGAATCCAAAAGATGCAAAAACCATTATTCAAAAAGTAATATTAGCTGCACAGGCAAGGGCAGCAGCAAAAAAAGCCCGTGAAATGGTACAGCGTAAAAGCGTACTAACCGGTGGAGGCTTGCCCGGTAAACTGGCCGATTGCAGTGAAAAAGATCCACACCGTTGTGAGTTGTACCTGGTGGAGGGAGACTCGGCCGGTGGTACTGCCAAACAAGGCCGCGACAGAAGTTACCAGGCTATACTTCCGTTACGTGGTAAAATTTTGAACGTAGAGAAAGCAATGGAGCATAAAATTTACGACAACGAGGAGATACGGAATATGTTTACAGCACTGGGTGTAAAAATTGGTACACCTGAAGATCCTAAAGCATTAGACTTATCAAAACTGCGTTACCATAAACTCATCATCATGACGGATGCTGATGTGGATGGAAGTCATATTGCAACGCTCATCTTAAC
>JANMWP010000135.1:0-1947 GCA_031394065.1 Chitinophagaceae bacterium | reverse complement strand
TGATGTAAATCTTTTAGTGAGATAATTACCCACAAAACCTGTACCTCCTGCTATAATAATTTTCCTGTTCATTTATTAAGTATAAAAATTAAAATAATGATCCTGTATAAAACCCAGGTATATGAAATCAGTTTAGGTAATTTAAGAGCTGCTACCCTCTTTTTATGAATGAAAAACATAAGCAGTACTACTGTAAAAAAATATGATAGATTAAATGTATCACTATAGTTTGAATAAAAATTCAAGATCAGTATAGGGAAAAGCAGTATAGAACCAATTAGTGAAACAAGCAGCATATTAAAATAATAATCCAGTTTAAGGCTCCAGTTTTTTTTGTAAATAAAGGGATACTGAAAAAACAGCATCCCTGTTATCATACCTGATTCAAATTGCCAGTTGTATTTGATTTTAATAAGATGCTGTATAAGCGGTGCATATTGGCTTAAGGTCATTGCTGTCACTGCCATGCATACGACGATAATTGTTATTTTAACCCCTTGCGCATGTATAATCTTATTATTTTTCATTCGGTCAAATTATTTAATCAATACAAATTAATTATTGATTATTAACAATGGGCGCTTTATACTTTGCTTCCTGCGTTGCTTTTTTACGAAGTGTAAAAAAGATGTAGAGGTTAAAAAAGTGCATGGCTCCCAGTATCAGAATAATTAAACCAATTTTTAAACTCAGCTTTTCAATAACTTCCTGTGTGTTAACAATACCACCTGTTACCTGCAAGGTGTAAACTGCATAACCGATATTAATGAGGTAAAAACCCACCAGCAGTAAATTATTTACACTGTCGGCCAGTTCTTTATTGCCATGAAAAATATCGATCAGGAAAACCTTGCCGTTTTTAAACAGGGTACGGGCAACCCAAATGGTTAAAGCAATGGTAATAACCAGGTACAAACTGTACGTAATGATAATGTAGTTCATAAAATTTATTTTAAAGGTTATTAATTATTTTAAAAGTGCTAAAGGCCGTTGGTTCATTTTTCTCACTTCATCAAAACATAGCCAGGTGTAAAATATGGCCATGAATGGAGCAGTAAAAAGCAAAATAAAAAAAGAACCAACTGGCATTGTTATAATTGAGAAAAAAGTAATCCAATGGTACACATATCTTGTTCCTCTTTTTTCAGTAAAACTGTGGTTGTAAACATGCACCAGCATGCTGATGACCTGCCAGCCACCTACCACAAAATATCCAACAAGGAATGTGTAATCCCGGTTGATGATGGTTGCTATGGCAAAGGCTGTAATTAAAATGATACTGATCCAAGTATCGATTTTTTTAAACTTTTTCATACTATTTATGTTTTATATTTTCAGAAAATTTTGAAACATACTTTCTAAATAAAAGCCGGAATTTTCCAGCTCAATCCCCCTCTCCTTTTGGAGAGGGTTGGGGTGAGGTTTATTTAAAGAACTTTAACAGACTGCCCAAAAACCAGCTCTCATCTGCTTTAATCATTACCTCCAAAACCTTATCGGCCTGGCCACCAAATTTTCTAATACCTGCAATGGTATCAACAAATTGTTTTACGTCTTTGTTTTTTTTATCACCCTCAATCTGTTCAAGCTGACTTAACAGTTTAAGCATGGGATCCAGTTCCCGCTTTTTTCTTTCTTTAATAATTTGTGTGGCTACTTTCCAGATATCTTTTTCAGCGCTGAAAAATTCTTTTCTTTCGCCGGGTATCAGCACTCTTTCTACCAGCCCCCATCCAATCAAATCACGGGTGTTCATATTTACATTACCGCGGCTTATGCTTAACTGTTCCATAATATCATCCTGCGTAATGGGATTGGGGCTGATAAGCAGCAATGCATGTATTTGCGCCATGGTTCGGTTAATGCCCCAATGCGTACCAAAGGCTCCCCAACTGCTGATGAACTGTGCTTTTGCTTCGGTAAGTTTCATGATTGCTTATTTATACC
>JANMWP010000105.1:0-1887 GCA_031394065.1 Chitinophagaceae bacterium | reverse complement strand
ATGGCCGTTAAAAAATCGTGCAGGTCGTACATTTTAAAAGTTTGAGCAAACCTAATTTATTAATTTGAAATGGCAGATTTGCAGGCGTAAAATATCATTAATGTTCTGTTTTTTCATATCGGTAAATTGTTAACTTCGCCTTACAATAAAATAAAGCATGAATAATAAGCAGGAAGTATTAAGTGACGTAGTAATTAAATTTGCAGGTGATAGTGGCGATGGTATGCAATTGACCGGAAGCCAGTTTACCAATAATACCGCCATGTTGGGTATTGACTTGGCCACTTTCCCCGATTTTCCGGCCGAGATACGTGCCCCGATAGGTACCCTGCCTGGTGTAAGTGGCTACCAGCTCAGGTTTTCATCTGACAGAGTTTATACTCCCGGTGATGCCTGCGATGTGTTGGTTGCGATGAATGCCGCAGCCTTAAAAACGAATTTGATTGGTTTAAAACCCGGTGGCAGAATTATTGCCAATGAAGATGGTTTTGATGCAAAGAATTTGCGGTTGGCCAATTATCCCGAAGGCGTAAACCCTTTGGATGATGAAAGCCTGGGTAATTATGAAGTAATCAGGATGGATGTAACAAAGATGACCCGGGAGGCATTGAAAGATATAACCATGGGCGTTAAAGAAAAAGACCGTGCAAAAAATATGTTTGTACTCGGCTTTCTGTACTGGATGTACAATCGCGATATGGAAACCACCATTGGTTTTATAAAAGATAAATTTGGAAAAAAGCCCGAGATATTTGAAAGCAATGTAAAAGCATTGCAGGCCGGTTATAATTATGGTGATACTACTGAAACCTTTACCACACGATATTCTGTTGCCAAGGCAAAAATGGACCCTGGTGCATACAGATCTATCATGGGTAACCAGGCTGTATCTTATGGTTTGATTGCAGCTTCGCAAAAAAGCGGATTACAATTATTTTTAGGCAGTTACCCCATCACACCAGCCAGCGATATTTTACATGAACTGAGTAAGTATAAAAATTTTGGTATAAAAACCTTTCAGGCCGAAGATGAGATTGCGGCGATTACATCGGCCATTGGTGCCAGTTATGGTGGTAGCCTGGCGGTAACAACCAGCAGTGGCCCGGGTATTGCATTAAAGGCCGAAGCAATGGGCCTTGCGGTAATGTTAGAGATTCCTTTGATCATCATCAATATTCAACGGGGTGGCCCATCTACGGGCTTGCCAACCAAAACAGAACAAAGTGATTTGATGCAGGCATATTATGGCAGAAATGGAGAATGTCCGATGCCAATAGTTTCTGCATCTACACCCAGCGATTGTTTTAGTGCCGTGTATGAGGCAGTAAGGATTTCGGTGCAACACATGACACCAGTAATGTTTTTAAGCGATGGATATATTGCCAATGGTGCCGAGCCCTGGAAATTTCCGCAGGCAGCCGATTTGCCTGAAATTAAAACACAGTTTGCATCGCAAAACTTTACAGAGAATATGGATAAGGATGGAAAATTTCAACCTTATAAAAGAGATGATAAACTGGTTCGCCCATGGGCCATACCAGGCACACCGGGATTGGAACACCGGGTTGGCGGTTTGGAAAAAGCAGATATAACCGGTAACATCAGTTACGAACCCGAAAACCACCAGCATATGGTAAAAACCAGGCAGGCTAAGGTTGATATGATTGCCAATTATATTCCTGATCAACATTTGGATAGTGGAGAAGAAAAAGGAAAAGTTCTGGTACTTGGTTGGGGCAGTACTTATGGCGCTATTAAAAGTGCCTGTACCGAATTACAGAAAGAAGGGCATTCTGTATCACATGCACACCTGCGTTACATCAGGCCATTTCCTAAAAACCTTGGAGAAATTTTGAATAATTTTGATAAGGTTTTGGTTCCTGAAAT
>JANMWP010000091.1:0-2270 GCA_031394065.1 Chitinophagaceae bacterium | reverse complement strand
CCAACCTGGTTTGACCCGGCGATAAAATACCCGCCGTTTAAAGGAAGAATTAAGCTTTTTAAATGGATAATCAGATAATATAAAATTGCAACAAAGAAAAAAATACAGCCGTTTAAAAAAGACCTTCATTGCAGTATTGTTACTAATGATTGCTTTTTGGAGTTATGTAGAAATAGTAAACAGAAATTCAATAAATATGACAGCCAGACAAAAGTTTTTAAAAGCAGTTTATCCTATATGGATGTGGTTTGCAGGTAAAAAGGGAATGAATAATAAAAGTCTTTCCAGTGATAAAATGATACCAACTGTTTCATTTTATTCTTTAAAAGATACTGCTATTGACGGCACCGGTTTTGATTTTGAAAAGCTGAAAGGCAAAAAAGTAATGCTGGTGAATACAGCATCCGATTGTGGCTATACCGGCCAGTACGATGATCTTCAAAAACTGAGTGAACAGTATAAAGATAAACTGGTAGTGATTGGTTTTCCGGCAAATGATTTTAAAGAACAGGAAAAAGGAACCGATGAAGAAATTGCTACGTTTTGTAAAAAGAATTTTGGGGTAAGTTTTCCATTGATGCAAAAAAGCAGCGTAATAAAAGGAACCAATCAAAGTAAAATATTTGAATGGCTTACCGATTCAACAAAAAACGGCTGGAACAACCAGCAACCTTCCTGGAATTTTTGTAAGTTTATAGTAGATGAACAGGGCAGGCTTACAAATTTCTTTGGATCAACCATTGAGCCATTGGGTGAAGAAGTAAAAGCAGCATTAAACCAGTAATACCATTTTATGTTTGAACAAAGGGACTTCAGCTTTATTTACAAATACTTTATTGCCGAAAAGCAGGAAAGCCTGTTGTTTTTGATAGTTGGCGTTGTTGCTGTTTTGCTTGCTGTTGTATGTTGGTTCTTTATAAAAAGTAATCCAATTTTTTTTAAGGGTGCGGTCATTCCATTACTGGCTATTGGCCTTATTCAAATGGTGGTTGGTTATTCGGTTTATAGCCGAACCGATAAACAAAAAGCCGATATAGCCTACAATATAGGCATGGAGCCGGTTAACTATGTTAAACAAACAGAACTTCCCCGGATGAAAACCGTAATGAAGAATTTTGTTATTTATCGTTGGGTGGAGATTGCCTTCATCATTACCGGGCTGGTTTTAATTTTTCTATTCAAATCAAATCCTGATAAATCATTTTGGTACGGCTTTGGAATTGCGTTGGCCATTCAGGCAATCATTATGCTTGGTGCAGATTATTTTGCAGAAAAAAGAGGAAAACTGTATGTTAATGAATTAGAGAAAATTGCTACCGCTTAATAAAAATCACTTACCAAACGAAGATGGTTGCATAGAAGTATTTGAACTGTAAAATTGCATGATTGATTGTAAAAATGCTTTTGCAAAATTTACCCTGCTTGCCTGGTTATCCCTTACACCGGTGTAATTTGATTCTATCTGCCAGCCAAAAACTTTGGGATAAGCTCCCGAACAATAACGTTGCGTATTGTATCCGCCATCAAAATATAAATCAGTAACTAAAGGCGCAGCATCCTGTTGCGATGGCACGGATGGAAAATTATTATTTGCCATGGTTGTACCAAATGCATTGCGGCCGGTAAGCAACTGGTTAATTTGCAGCGAAGTATTTTGTTGCAGTAAATTATACAACGATGCAGAAGCAGGAACAATGGAAGCAGGATTTCTTAATTCACTTCCTGTTAAAAGGTATCCTAACTCAAGCCTTTGTTTTGTATGTCCGTGGCCATGCAAATCAATAAATAATGCCATGGGGTATTTAGCAATTATTTTAGTAATGAAACTGTCAATGCTTAAATGATAATTGTTCCAGGTACCGGTAATTGCGCTGTTGCTGCAGGTTGCTTCGGGTAAATCCCTGTTTTGGTCAAGCTTTATTCTTTTTAGATAAGATATAACAAGATAAGGCTGAAATCCATAATCGGCTTTGCAAACACTATCAATGGCATTTGCCATTTCACTTGTTTTTAAATCAATGGCAGTTGTAATGCCGGGGCAGGTTCTGTCGGGGATTGAAGCCGGGTCATCCGTTCCTCCATGCGGTACACTGATGATAAGCGGCATGTTGCCATATTGTACTTCGGTATAAGCATCCAGCTTTTTTTTAAGTACGATGTCTTTTGCGGGGGTATTGTCTTTATTTTTTTTGCAACCTGTATTTAAATCAATTAAGGCCAACAAAAAAAATATTGCTGAAATGTATTTGCTGTTATTGATTTTCATACAC
>JANMWP010000054.1:0-1506 GCA_031394065.1 Chitinophagaceae bacterium | reverse complement strand
CAGCAGTTTATCTTTTGGTTGAAAAAGATTTTGTTGTTTAATATATGCTTTAAAATTTTCTAAAAGGTTCATTACTAAATACGCTTTTATAAAAGTTCAATATTGGTATGCGGTACAAGAGTGCGACGCCAATAAAGCCGATTAAAGATTAAATGCCTGGCTCAAAAAAAACAAAAACACAATCTTCGCTTTCATCTTCCAGTTCCCTCTCCTCGGGAGAGGGGTTGGGGTGAGGCCGCTTTACTCCTCAATATCCTCCAACGCTCCCTGCAACTCCATACGTGTATGATGGTCATTGGCTTTTTGGGCTTCTTCTATCCCTCTTTTATATATCCTTATTGCTTTATCAAAATCGCCAACACGCTCTAATAATTTACCCAGGTGGTAATAAGAACCTATATAAGTTGGCTCCCGCAGTAAAATTTCGTTGAATAGTTTACGTGCATCCTCGTCATTGCCAATCTTAATGTATTCCAGTGCCAGTGCATGTTGCAGAAAACTATCCTTGCCCGAGGTTTTCATGTATTCCAGTAATTTTTCTATCCTGCTCATTCACCAATAATTTTTTCTGTTTTTTAATCAATTTATCTTCGCTTCTCTTATCTTTGCATTAGTTGCATAAACAACTTATTTCCCGATTTTTAAAATTTTACTACATGAAGATCTTAGTTTGTATCAGTAAAACACCCGATACTACCGCAAAAATAGCCTTCGGCGATAACAATACGAAATTCGCTGCTGATGGCGTACAGTGGATCATCAATCCTTACGACGAATGGTATGCTTTGGTAAGAGCTATTGAGTTAAAAGAAGCTGACCCTGCAACGGTTATACATTTGGTTACTGTTGGCGGCGCAGATTGCGACCCCATCATACGCAAAGCACTGGCATTGGGTGGCGATGAAGCTTTCCGTGTTAATGCTGATAGTCATGATAGTTTTTATATTGCTTCGCAGATTGCTGACGTTGCCAAAAAAGGTACGTATGATCTGATATTTACCGGTAAAGAAACCATCGATTACAATGGATCCTCCATTGGCGGTATGGTTGCCGAATTACTTGATTTACCTTATGTTTCTTTGGCAACAAAATTTACACTTCAAGGAACCGATGCAATTATTATTCGTGAAATTGAAGGCGGAGAAGAAACTGATAAAGTTACGCTGCCGGTTGTGGTAAGCTGCCAGAAAGGTATGGCCGAACAGCGCATACCAAACATGAAAGGTATTATGGGAGCAAGAAGCAAACCGCTGAATGCAGTAGAACCTGTTGCAGTTGATACTTTAACTACAATCTCTTCTTTTGAACTGCCGCCTGCAAAGGCTGGAGTAAAACTTGTTTCTTCGGATACACCTGAAGAATTAGTTAGATTATTACATGAAGAAGCAAAAGCTATTTAATAAAATTTTAAACGAATTATATGTCAGTTTTTATTTTCCTGGATCAGTCTGAAGGCCACATCAAAAAATCATCTTTTGAAGCAGCAAGCTACGGCGCCAAGGTTGC
>JANMWP010000380.1:0-1711 GCA_031394065.1 Chitinophagaceae bacterium | reverse complement strand
CAATAAAACACTTTCGGAGAACAGGGCCAAATCTGTTGTAGCAGCCCTGGTTGCAAAAGGCATCGACAAAACAAGACTTTCATCAAAAGGCTGGGGACAGGATAAACCTGTTGCAGATAATACAACTGAAGATGGAAAAGCAAAGAACAGGAGAGTTGAGATTGTGAAAATGTAATTCTTTCTTCTACCGGCAGTACAATATTAATCAGTTTACTTTAAGCGAAACCGGACTTACATCTGTCTTTGTAACATTTAAATACTGCGGTATTTTTTTAGCTGTTGCTGGTAGCCCAACGCCCTGCAACCTTCTATTCCGCATTTGGCAGGCTAATTGTTATACACTACTTTAATAGCAGCTTACTACATTGTAAAACTCTGTTTAAACAGCATGAACACACCCAACAACCGGCAGGCACTAAATAAAGTAGCACAAATAACCATCCTTTTCTGGCTCCTGAAAATTGTAGCCACCACACTTGGCGAAACCCTCGGCGATTTTTTATCAATGACAGTTAATCTGGGTTATGCAATTGGTATTGCCATTACGGCTTCATTTTTTTTACTTGTTTTAATGATGCAGTTGCTGGTTAAAAAATACATGCCTTTAATTTACTGGCTGGTAATTATTGGCACCACCACATTGGGTACCGAGATCTCTGATTTTATTGACAGAAGCCTGCACCTGGGTTATGCTTGGGGAAGCCTGGTGTTGGTGGCCGGCCTGTTCGGCACATTGTTTTTATGGCACAAAAAATACAATTCGCTGGAAGTATATCCCATCACCGAAAAAAATAAAGAACTGTATTATTGGGTGGCCATACTTTTCTCCAACAGCCTGGGCACAGCTTTTGGCGATTTTTTAAGCGATAATATCGGCCTCAGTTATTTGTATGGCGCCATCATTACCGGTGCCATTATACTGGTGGTGGTGCTGATACATTATTATACCAACATCAACCACATCGTTTTATTCTGGATTGCTTTTATTTTTACACGCCCCTTTGGTGCCACTTTCGGAGATTTTTTAACCAAGCCACTGGAGAAGGGCGGGCTGTCTTTCAGCAGGCTAACCTCTTCATTAATTTCACTGGGGGTAATGGCAGTGTTACTTATTGTATCAAACAGGCAACATAATAAGCAGGCTGCCATTAAAGTGCAGTAAATAAATTGCCCCTTCAATATTAATTTATGCTGCTTTAAACAAAGCTGGCTTTATATTTACATGAACATTTTCTTTACAATTTTGTTAGAAAATAAACATAAACCCAGCCAGGCCGATGACAACATTATCCACACTTATAAACGAACTGGAAACGAAAATTCCACACAGTGAAAAATCAAATTCTGCTATTTCTAAATCCCCCGTTGGCTGGCATATACAACACAGTTTGCTGGCAGCTTTGCAAATCATTAATGCTGTAGAAAAATCGAACCCGGCAGACTACAAATACAAATTCAGCCTACCAAAGTTTTTGGTTTATACACTCAATAAAATTCCCCGCGGAAAAGCAAAGGCACCTGAATCGGTTCGGCCCAAAGAAACATTCAATACAGATGACTTAAGGAAAGATATTCAATTACTGAAAAGCAGGCTTGCTATACTGGATACCTTGCAGCCCGCCAGTTTTTTTAAGCATCCTTATTTTGGCAATCTTAATTTAAAAGCTACTATAAAAATGCTGCAACTTCATACCAAACACCATCTTGATAT
>JANMWP010000019.1:0-3010 GCA_031394065.1 Chitinophagaceae bacterium | reverse complement strand
GCAACGAACTCAACATAAATGTTTACAACGCCGGTTTAAAAGGCAGTTATACCACCGGCAAACATGTTTTACAATTTGGCAACAGCATTGAGCAAACCAATATTAAAGACAAACTAAAAGAATGGGAATACCAGGACAGCGCCGGTTATTCTCTCCCCTACAATCCTGCACAGCTTAATTTATTTAAATCAATAAATTCAACTGCCGACCTTAGCATTCAAAAATACAGTGGCTATATTCAGGACAATATGCGTCTTGGTAAAAGCAATAATATTACGCTGCAGGCCGGTGTCAGGTACAATTACAATTCGCTTAACAAAGAATTTTTAATAAGCCCACGCATGCAGCTGAGCATTAAACCCAACTGGAAAAAAGATGTGGTTTTAAAACTGGCAGCAGGCGCTTATCACCAACCGCCTTTTTACCGGGAGCTGCGTAAATACAATGGCACTTTAAACACCGATGTAAAGGCACAAAAAAGTTACCAGGTAGTTGCCGGTATGGATTATAATTTTAAAGGCCTTGGCAGCCGCCCTTTCCGCCTTACAACAGAAGCGTATTACAAAAGCATGAGCAAAGTTGATGTGTACGATATTGACAATGTAAAAATCCGTTATGCAGGTAATAACAATGCCAAAGCTTATGCCACCGGTTTTGAGGCACGGCTTTTTGGCGAGCTGGTAAAAGATGCCGAGAGTTGGTTCAGCATTGGCATTATGCAAACCAAAGAAGATTTAGATAATGATTTTTATTACCAGTATAAAAATGCAGCCGGCCAAATCATCAATGCACACAGCACCGACCAGGTGGCGGTTGACAGCATAAAAAATAATGTTGGTTTTGTGCGCCGCCCCAGCGACCGTTTAATAACCGCCGGTTTATATTTAGAAGATTATTTAAGCACCAACAAAAATTTTAAGTTTCATTTAAACCTGTTGTATGGCAGCAACATGAGTTACAATATACCCAACAGCACTAAGTACCGCAATGCACTCATCATCGAGCCGTATATACGGGTGGATGTGGGTTTCAGCGCACAACTGCTAAGCGAACAAAGCAAGCGGCGCAGCCACAGCCCCTTCCGCAGTTTTCAAAATATATGGGCCAGTTTCGAAGTATTTAATTTAATAGACCGCCGCAATACCATCTCCTTTCAGCTCATTAAAGATTTTGCAAACAATGTGTACGCCCTGCCAAACCGGTTAACACCCAGGTTGGTTAATTTAAAAATTGTAGGGAGGTTCTGAGCGAAGTCGAAGAATGTGTAGCGATAGTTTCGAGCGAAGTCGAGAAACGGGAAATCAAAAGAATGTTATTTTTTTTTGGGGACCAGCATTTGTAATGCTATTTAGCTTCATTGGCGTCGCACTCTTGCACAGTAAATCATTGGGGAACTTTAATTACGTTTTGCAAAATTATTTTGTTCAAAATTCAATTGAGGATCAGTTCTTTTTTGAGAAAGAAGTTGCGTATATTTAAGTGTTAAGCGTCATTTAAACCAGATTTTTTATGACTTTAGACCAATTTGATAAATTAATAAGTTCAATCCAGGCTATCGTTACAACTGCTTCCATAATAATAGCAGGGGTGTGGGCATACAATAGATTTATCAGGCAACAAGAAAATTTTCCAAATTTAGTTTTTTCAGCAGACATTAATATTATTGGTAGACAAGATACTGAATGGCTTGTTGAATTAATTGCAATAGTTGAAAATAGAGGTAAGGTTCAACACAAAATGGAAAACTTCACTTTTGTATTTGATGCACTTTACAAGGACGAAAAATTAAATTCTTCTAAAGACTGGAGAGATCAGATTGATTTTCCACATGCAATAGCTAGAGGGACTTTTTTACCTGATACCATGAAATATTTTTTTGTAGACCCTGGAACATCAGCAAAATATTCTTATATAACAAAACTTCCAGCACAAGCAACATTTGCAATACTACATTGCAATTTTACTTACATCGACAAAAGGAATTATACTCATACTGCTGAAAGAACTATTAAAGTCAAAGATCAAAACGCTTTTTAAATTAAAAAAATGAAAAGAATAAACATTCTTGTTACAACTTTAATCTTGGTCACTTTTTTCTCTTGTGATGAAGCAAGTAAAGGTTCCAAGGAAAGCCAAATCACTAAACTAAGAATAGAAAACTACTTGGACACAATCCAGAAAAGTTTTAAGAATTATACAACAAACACAGTAATCAGAAAGGAATTGAATGATTTTGTTAAATCTGACTTTAAATCAAAGTTAAATTCAGGAATATTTAATGACTTACCACTAAAACTAAACAAAGTTGAAAAATGCAATTCCAAATATGTATTAAAACTTGAACACTCTTTGACTTCAAAGTATTATGATAGAGGGTTATTAAATGCTCTTGAGATTGAAATTTATGCAGAAACTGATGAGAAAACTGCCAAACAACTTACTGAAAATAAATTCTACTTGATTGAAGCAACATTTAAAGAGTACATTACTTTTCAAAATAATGAAAGCTACTGTGCATATTCGCTTATGTCTCCTTTTATGGGTTTTAGTTCAGGAATTTCTGATAATGAAATTCAATTTGGTGCGATTGGAGTTAAACTAAAAACAATTAAACCATTTACCGAGTAAATTTTTTGCCTCTGTTTGCGTTCAATGATAAATCCGAATCCCATCGTCCGATGAAACAAAACATTGCCACTCTTCCTTTATATTTACAAATAAAAAACAAGTGATACTCAACCACAAAGAATTGACAGACTTACTACAAAGAGCTTACTCTGCTGAAAAAGCTGCGGCATTTGCCTACCAGGGCCATGCCGGATCGGTTAAAGACAAAATACAAAAAGCTTCTATCCGCCAAATTGAGCTGGACGAATGGAACCACCGCAAAGAAGTTTTGCAGATAATGAATCAATACAATATTCCTGTTTCAAAATGGTATGAGTTCCGTTTTCATGTAATCGGAAAAATCATTTCCTTCAGTTGTTATATCATTGGCTGGTTTATGCCC
>JANMWP010000012.1:0-3151 GCA_031394065.1 Chitinophagaceae bacterium | reverse complement strand
TTTAATAAAAAACATAAAAACACCCATTCCGGCCCATAGTAAACCCATTCCGTAATCCATCATACTCCGCATACGCAGGTAACCTTTATCCCGTTCATTTATTTCTTCTTTTTCAAATTCTTCCAATGCCATTTTGTAATTTTTAATAAAGTTTATTTGGTAAAGTTTTTACGGGCTGTGAAAATACTGAAATATTTACGGATTATCAGTTTGACATAACAAACTTTACAGGAATGGTATAATACACCGATACATCCTGGCCTTTAGCTTTACCCGGTATCCATTCGGGCATTTTCTTCAACACCCGCATTACTTCTTTATTATAAACATCGCCACCGTCTTCAACAGTTGTAAACCCCTGTAGTTTACCGTTGTATCCTACAACAAATCTTACTTTAACTGCAATGGTTTCGCCGTTTTCCAGGTCATAAGGATTATGCAGGTTCTTTTCTAAAAAAGCTTTCAATGCATCCATACCACCGGGAAATGAAGGAAGCACATCCACTGCTCCTCCGTCCATGGGTGTATTAATATCAATTTTAGGTACAATTTTTTCGGTACCGCCCTGGCCTGTTAGCGGCTGCACCGGCTGCACAACAGCAGGCGTTGATGTTGGATTATCAATATTTGCCTTACCAATTACATCCGTTGGCATTATAGTTTTAACAGGATCTGTTTTAATAACATCAGGCACAATCAACAGGCTGCTGATTAATCTTGTTTGATTTACCGGTGTGGCTTGTTTAGCCATCATTTTTGCAATTTCAGGTTCTTTTACAGGTTCAACCGGTGGTGTTATACTTATCTCTTTCAATATAGTTTCGGGAATCTTATCAAAGACGCCCCTGCTATCCTCATTTTTTTTAATCAGAAATGTAAATGCTAAAAAGCCAATGGCTGTGATAAACATAAAGCCCAGTGCAAGCTTTAAACGGTTTGGATAAAATTTACGCAAATCGTATGCTCCGTATGCTTTGTTACGTTTTTCGAAAATGATATCGAGGATATCAGTTTTCAGAATAAGGTTCCTGTTCATTTTTGGTTGGTTTTGAAATGAAAAAATAAAATCAAAACCGGCGCCGTGTTCAGCTATATGATGAGATAGTTTGCAGATTCCATAAAAAGGAAGCTGCAGGGGAAATAGCCGCAAGGGAGAAGCATGATGAGAAGAAAGCTGCAAGGGAAATAGCCGCAATGGAGAAGTATAATGGAGGAATGATTTTTTAATAATTCTGTCCCCTTGTAGCTATTTCCCTTGTAGCTCTTTCCCTTGTAATTCCTCCCTTGTGGCTCCTTCCCTTGTAGCTTGTACTCCTTATCTTTGCCGCATGAAAATTTTAATGGTATGCCTGGGTAATATTTGCCGAAGCCCATTGGCCGAAGGAATTTTACAGCAAAAAGCATTAAATGCCGGATTAAACTGGCAGGTTGAGAGTGCAGGCACCAATGGATATCATACCGGAGAGCCGCCACATCATTTAAGCATAAAAGTGGCTGCCCTAAACGGGATTGACATCAGCAAACAAAGAAGCAGCAGGTTTACCGCAGCCGATTTTGAAGCCTATGATATTATTTATGCCATGGCAGATGATGTGCTGGAAAACATGAGAAATATTGGTAAAAACAATTTCGATGCAAATAAAGTAAGTTTGTTTTTAGAAGAATCGTTTCCGGGAGAGGAAAGGGATGTACCCGATCCCTGGAATGGACCGGAAACGGATTACCATGAAGTGTTTGAAATAATTAATAACAACTGCGAAAGCATCATCAATAAGTTTACAAAATCAGAACAGGCATAAATGAATAATAAACCATCCATACCGCAGGGCACCCGGGATTTTGGGGCAGAAACAGTTCGCAAGCGGAATTATATTTTTTCTGTTATCCGGAATGTTTTTGAGCTGTACAGTTTTCAACCGCTGGAAACGCCGGCAATGGAGAATATTGAGACGTTGCTGGGGAAGTATGGCGAAGAAGGGGATAAATTAATTTTTAGAATACTCGATTCTGGAAACTCGTTTTCTGATGAATTTTACACAGAAATACTTAGCGACTTAGAAAGCTTTGCGTTTCCCGATACTTTCAAAAAAGAAAAAATTTATTCACCTGAATCAATAGAAAAAATTAAACTTTTTATTAGAGAAAATCCTAATTGGAATAAAAATAATATTCCGAAATTAAAAAGTGAGATTTCAGGCAAAGCTTTAAAATACGATCTCACCATTCCATTCGCCCGTTATGTGGCAATGAACCATACCAAACTTACCTTTCCTTTTCGTCGCTATCAAATACAACCAGTTTGGCGTGCCGACAGGCCCCAAAAAGGCCGCTACCGTGAGTTTACGCAGTGCGATGCCGATGTGGTTGGTTCAACTTCGTTAAATAATGAAGTCGAACTGGCAATAATTTATGAAACGGTTTTTGAAAAATTAGGAATTGATATAGAATTAAAAATCAATAGTCGTAAGATTTTAGCTGGTGTGGCAGAAGCAATTGATGCACCGAATAGAATGATTGATATGGCAATAGCAATCGATAAATTCGACAAGGTCGGTTTTCAAGGTGTGAAGGATGAATTAAAAGAAAAAGGGTTTACAGATAGCCAGATTTTAGATTTAACAGATTTTATTTTTGCAGCAACAAAAAGCATATTACCAATAGATGTTCAATTGCCAGATGGAGAGGATTCCACTCTTCATTTTTTAAAAAATGCTACGCCAAAATATTTATCAAACGAAAATTTTAAAACTGGGATTACAGAAATTGAGGAGGTATTGCAAAAGACTAAAGCCTCAAACTCAAACTCCAAAATACAAATTGACTTAACTCTAGCTCGTGGCCTTAATTATTACACAGGTATTATATTCGAAGTAAAATCACCACCTGAATCAAATATGGGAAGCATTGGCGGTGGTGGACGCTATGATGACCTGACGGGCCTGTTTGGTGTACCCGGTATTCCCGGTACGGGAATTTCTTTTGGTGTTGACCGTATTTATGATGTGATGGAAGAAATGAATCTTTTTCCTGATTCGGTAGGTGTATCCACACGGGTGTTGTTTTTCAACCTGGGAGAAAAAGAAAGCCGGGCCGCTTTTCCACTGGTTCAGCAATTACGGGCAAAGAATATTGCTGTGGAACTTTTCCATGA
>JANMWP010000010.1:0-2714 GCA_031394065.1 Chitinophagaceae bacterium | reverse complement strand
CAACTTCGCAAAAAGCATTTGATTATTATGCCGGCCAGGAAAAAAAATACTGGCTCAGCAACAGCAAATACATGCAGGCTATGATTGCTTTGGCTTTGCACCGCAGCGATGATGCAGTAACACCAAAAGCCATCATCAAATCACTAAAAGAAAACTCAATCAATAAAGAAGAACTGGGCATGTACTGGAAAGAATGGACAACCGGCGGCTATTACTGGAACCAGGCTCCTATTGAATCTCAGGCCATGATGATTGAAGCATTTATAGATATTGACAAGAGCAACACAACCGTTGATGATCTGAAAACCTGGTTACTTAAACAAAAGCAAACGCAAAACTGGAAAACCACCAAAGCCACTGCAGAAGCATGTTATGCGTTACTGCTCGGCGGCAACAACTGGGTGAGTGAAGAGAAAGAAGTAACGATAACTCTTGGGAATATAACGGTATCATCCTCCGCTAATATCTCCGCAACACCCTCTCCTCTTGGAGAGGGACGGGGTGAGGTTGAAGCCGGCACCGGTTATTTCAAAAAAAGAATTGAAGGCGACAAAGTAGTTCCCAACATTTGCAATATATCAGTAAGTATAAAACCATAAGACTCCAAAGTTCCTCCGCCAGCCGGCGGAGGCGGAGGGGGTTCCTGGGGCTCCGTTTACTGGCAATATTTCGAAGACCTCGACAAAATAACTGCTGCAGAAACACCTTTAAAACTGGTTAAGAAATTATTCATCGAAAAAAATTCAGACAAAGGCCCGGTATTAGTTGCATTGGCAGATGGTGCTCAATTAAAAGTTGGCGATAAAATAAAAGTGCGTATCGAACTTAAAGTTGACCGCGACATGGAATATATACACATGAAAGACATGCGTGCTGCCTGTATGGAACCTGTGAATGTACTCAGCGAATATAAATACCAGGGCGGCCTCGGTTATTACGAAAGCACCAAAGACGCCAGCACCAATTTCTTTTTTGGCTGGCTTGCCCGTGGCAGTTATGTTTTTGAGTATCCCATGTTTGTAACCCATGCAGGTAATTTCAGCAATGGTATTACAACCATACAGTGTATGTATGCACCGGAGTTTACAAGCCATAGTGAAGGGATAAGGGTGACAGTGGAGTAGCGGCCTCACCCCAATGAGCTACGCTCGTTCCTTTGCAAGGAACTCCAGAAGAGAGGGAACTGGAAGATAGAAGAGAAGATTAAGTTTTAGTAATTATTGATTTCAATATTGATAAGTTTAAAACTTAGAGAATTTTAATGGCCTTGTTTTATTTATTTTTGATGTTTCCAAAATTAAATACATGCCAAAAGTAGAAACCTATAACATCCCCATCCGCTTTCGTAAAATGGAAAACTTACACATTGTTTTCTGGCTGTTTAAAGATATCAGCTGGTGCATGATATGGCGGCCGTTGGGTATTGCCATGATCTTTCCAACCTTAATTATCGCCATTATTATTGCATGGCGCACCCGGCAATACATGAGCGAGCTATGCCACAATATTGCCATTGCTGTCTGGATCATAGCAAACAGTTACTGGATGATCAGCGAATTTTTTCATTTCGATACTATGATTGTCTATGGCAACATCACTTATAAATATTTAGCCTTAATCCCCTTTTGTATTGGTATATTAATGCTTGCCTACTATTATTTATTATGGAAACCCACTCATAAAAATACTATAGAGACCATGTAAGTCATTTAATTTATCTTTGCTGCTCAATTTTATATGAATTATGTACAGAACTCACACCTGTGGCGAATTAAGATTAACCGATATTAATAAAGAAGTATCCCTAGCCGGATGGGTACAAACCGTTCGTAAATTCGGCAGCATCACTTTTGTTGACCTGCGTGACCGATATGGTATTACCCAGTTATTGTTTTCTGAAAGCCTGAATGCTGATCTGGATGCAAACCCCCTTGGCCGTGAATTTGTATTACAGGTTACCGGTAAAGTAAATGAACGCAGCAGCAAAAATGCAAACATCGCAACAGGTGAAATTGAAATTACTGTTACCGAATTCAAGATTTTAAATAAATCTGCTGTACCGCCCTTCACCATACAGGATGATACCGATGGCGGTGATGATATACGGATGAAATACCGTTTCCTCGATCTTAGAAGAAATGCTGTTAAGAAAAATTTAGAACTACGTTACCAGGTAAACCGTTCTGCAAGAAATTACCTGCATGAAAATAATTTCATGGATATTGAAACACCCTTCCTCATTAAAAGCACCCCAGAAGGTGCCAGGGATTTTGTGGTACCATCAAGAATGAATCCCGGACAGTTTTATGCATTACCGCAATCGCCGCAAACTTTTAAGCAATTGTTGATGGTAAGTGGTTACGACCGTTACTATCAAATTGTAAAATGTTTTAGAGATGAAGATCTTCGTGCCGATCGTCAGCCAGAGTTTACACAAATAGATTGCGAAATGGCTTTTGTTGGCCAGGATGATATTGTGAACATGTTTGAAGGTTTGGTAAAACAAATTTTTAAAGATGTAAAAGGTATTGATTATACCGACAATGTTGACCGTATGACCTGGGAAGATGCCATGTTTAATTATGGTAATGATAAACCAGATATCCGTTTTGAAATCAAACTTTGTAATCTTAAATTTCCTTCGCATACTTTCCTTACAAAAGAAAATAAAGCGGCATTGATTGCGGGTGATTTCGCCGTATTTAATGAAGCTG
>JANMWP010000377.1:0-2345 GCA_031394065.1 Chitinophagaceae bacterium | reverse complement strand
GAGAGGCTCAACGGCACATTCACCGCCAATCCCCCATCTGCAGTTTCCTTGTATTTGTGGTTCATGTCCAGGGCGGTTTCCCACATGGTTTTTATAACACCGTCTAAACTTACTTTGGCATAATCGGGGCTGCTTTGCATTGCCAGCTGACTGGCAGTTATGGCCTTAATAGCACCCATCGTATTTCTTTCGATACAGGGCACCTGCACAAGGCCGCCAATGGGGTCGCAGGTCATCCCCAGGTGATGCTCCATGGCTATTTCGGCAGCCATTAAAACCTGTCGCTGGGTGCCACCAAGGCATTCGGTAAGTGCAGCAGCAGCCATGGCACTGCTAACGCCAATCTCGGCCTGGCAACCACCCATGGCCGCTGATATGGTGGCACCTTTTTTAAAAATGCTTCCGATTTCAGCAGCCGTTAATAAAAACTGAATTATTTTCTCTTCGGTATCGCCATCACAAAAAGCAATATAATATTGCAAAACAGCCGGTATAACGCCGGCAGCGCCATTGGTTGGTGCCGTTACTACCCTGCCAAAACTGGCATTCTCTTCATTCACCGCCAGGGCAAAACAACTAACCCAATCTAAAATATACGTGAAATTATTGCCGCCATCTTTTACCAGTTGTAACCAGCTGGTATAATCGGTATACAATCTGCCATTGATTAATTTATCATTTAAATTGGCAGCCCGTCGTTTTACCTGCAGGCCGCCGGGTAAAATACCGGTAACATGGCATCCACGATAAATACATTGCTTCATTACAGTCCAGATATTGAGTATACCGGCTTTGGTTTCAGCTTCTGGCCGCCAGGCCGATTCATTTTCCATAACCACATCGCTGATGTTCATTCCGGTTTTCATACACCAATGCAGTAATTCGTTTGATGTATTGATGGGAAAAGGAAGATGGATAGCGGATGATGCAGTATTTTCTTCGCCCTCTTTAACCACAAAGCCTCCGCCAATGGAATAAAAAGTTTCGGCAAAATTTTCATCATTGTGCAGGGTAACTAAAAAACTCAATGCATTGGGATGAAAGGGTAAAGATTCGCTCATTAAAAATTCAATATCCTCTGCGGGGTCAAAATCAATTTCATGTTTACCGCTGATGAGTATTTTTTTCATCAGCCTGATATCGGCAATCTTTGCAGCAATATTATTTACATCAAAAGTTACCGGGTCATCGCCGCTTAAACCTAATTGAACGGCAATATCGGTTCCATGTCCTATCCCGGTTTTAGCCAATGAGCCGTATAATAAAACACGGATTTCCTTCACCTCATTCAATAAATTTTTTTTAATCAACGAATTTGTAAACTGCTGTGCAGCACGCCATGGGCCAAGCGTATGGCTGCTTGAAGGCCCTATACCTATTTTAAACATATCAAAAACAGAAATCGATTCGTGGCTCACCGGCTTACAGTTTTATGCTGATTAAACATCTATCCAGCCAAATATTTGTACGGATTATTGTACATCAAGAAGCTGAATGTTAAAAATAAGGATGGAATTTGCCGGAATAGTACCAACCGCAGCGCTTCCATATCCAAGCGATGGAGGCAAATATAAATTTATGCTACCGCCTTTTTTAATTAAAGGCAATCCCCGCTGCCAGCCGGGTATTAATTGGCCAAGTGTAAAAGTTATACCAACAGTTTCTTCATCAAACTTAAATCCATTGGTTAAATAACCGACATAAGTAACCCGAACATTTGAACAAACTGCCGGAGTTACAGTTCCGGTTCCTGCTGCTAAAATCTCATAATAAAATCCGCCTGAATGCAGAATAGCTGAAGGACGGTTTGCATTTACATAAGTCTGCAAACTTGTAAGTTCCGAAGCCGGAACAACAACACCCGATATGGTGTAATTGCAGGTGCTATCCGGTGCTGATTTTTTGCATGATAAAATCAGAGCGCAAAAAGAAAATAAAATAAGTAATCTACTGAGCATAATATTTGTTTATTTGTTTAAAGTGTGTAATAATATCATTTATTTTGTTTGGCTGCCTTACTTTTTAATTCCAGGTAATGCTGTTCATTTGATTCCCATTTAAATTGCATCCGGAAATAAGAAAAGAACAGGATACAAATTATAACTGCAATGATGATAGTAGCAATGGAACCCGGTAACCTGCTGGAGATTTTGGTGTACCATTCCGGGAAAAAAAAATAAACTGCTGTTACAAATAACAGAATGGGTATACAAAATAAAACTGCCATGGGTAATCCGGCAATCAATTTAGCCTGTATGCTGCTCAACCGCTCTCTCTCTTTTTCCCACCAGTTAATAAATACCTCATCTTTTTCAGTAAGCATGCTGCAAAACTAATGCAAATTG
>JANMWP010000712.1:0-3564 GCA_031394065.1 Chitinophagaceae bacterium | reverse complement strand
TGAGCATGATTTCCCAGTCGTTCATATCAGCATCTTCAAAACTATCTTTGCCCAAAGCCAGGCCTGCATTATTTATGAGGATATCTATTTTTTGCCATTTCTCCGGTAAATTTGCAAACGCAGCATTAACAGCCTGCCGGTCCTGCACATCAAAACACAAAGGCAACACCTGAATACCGAATTCATTTTCAAGTTGCGATTTTAGTTCAATCAACCGCTCATTTCTCCTTCCAGTAATGATAATATTATTTTTTTCCGAAGCAAATTTTACAGCACAGGCTTTTCCAATGCCGGAAGTAGCACCTGTTATTAAAACGATTTTATTCATAGTATGCAAAATAGTGGATGCAGCTGAAATAAAAAAGTCATGTGTATTTTCAAATTGGCGTAGTGCATTAAAGGGTTGCCAACCTTCAGTAAGGGTTTTTTAAATAAAATGAACTTTATAAAGGTTGGCAATCCTGGCGACAGGTTGATATGTGCCCCAAAAAGCCCGGATTAAATACCCGGACTTTTCATTAAAAATATGGTAGGTTAAAAATTACCTTATCAATATAACAGATCCCTTTCGTTTTAATCTGTTATTCAAATAGTCAACACCTTCGGCATACCATACATAGGTGGCAGCTTCTTGTTTTCTTCCGGCAAATTTTCCATCCCAGCCGCTTCCATTTCCCGTTCCGGAGTACAACATTTGTCCCCAGCGGTTGTACACCCTGAAGATATCAACGTATTTCATACCAATGGGAATGGGAACGAAAATATCATTATTACCATCGCCATTGGGTGTAAAGGCATTGGGCACAAGCAGGTCGGGTTTAATTTTGAATACATGTACTCTTATACTATCCAGCGCAAAACAACCGGCATTATTACTAACCCGTACCACATATTCAATATCATTTCTGGGTAGGGCAATGGGGTTGTAGATGTTAGGATTATCAAGCCAGGTGGTTGGTGTCCAGGCATAATTAATGCTGCCGGTTGCATACAACTGAAGCGGTTGATCAAGTACCACCGATGTATCTCTTGGCCCTGCATTGGCTTTTATTTTTGCTACAAAAAGAAACATGGTATCCTTAACCGGTTTGGGGCAACCCAACACATCCCGTACGGTAACAATGTAACGCACATTGTCTGTAGGTTTTACCGAAACCGGATTGGGAATATTGGTAGCTGTTAAAAAAGCAGCGGGGCTCCAGCTGTATATGCTGCCACCTGATGCATTCAGTTGTGCCGAGTTACCAAAGCAGATGGTATTATCGGGACCGGCATTGGCTGCCGGGTAATGTATTGCTGTAATGATTATATCATCCTCGGCAATACATTTACCGATATTACCAACCACATGATAAGTGGTGGTAACCAAGGGCCTCGCTGTTGGATTTTTTATAGTAGGGTTATTTAAAGTATTATTCGCCGGGTTTTCTGTCCATAAAAAATGCAGTGCATCGCTGGTGAGTTGTAATACAACCGGATCGGTACGGCAAATGCTGGTATCTGGTCCGCCAAACTGGGTAACATTATTTACAACCCGCACTCTAATCGTATCGCTGCCCTGGCAGCCAAATGCATCTGTAATTGTTGCACGATAGGTTGTAGTAACATCCGGGCTTACCAAAGGATTGGGGATGGTTACATTGTTGATCATGTAGTTGGGGGTCCATAAAAAAGAACCGGCACCCACAGCATTTAACTGCAGGGTATCAATAACGCAGATTAAAGTATCTTTTGGCAGAAGCGTTAAAGGCGGTTGATCTAAAATGTCAAGTTTTTTAATAACCGTATCATAACATCCTTTGTCACTAAATGAAATCAAAGTAATATCATAACTACCGGTTGTATTGTAGATATGTACAGGGTTTTTAAGGATTGAAGTATTATTAGGTGATGTTGGGTCTCCAAAATTCCAATTCCACTTATCAGGTGTGCCATAAGTGGCAGTGGTATTATCGAAAAACTGAACAGGAACGTTTTGGCATTGCCCATTTATTGTAAAATCGGGAAAGAAACCCGGATATACTTTCACGGGGGCAGTAGTAGAATCAGAGCAGGGTAAACCACGGTTAACAACAAGTTTTAAAAGGTAAACACCCGTATCGGCATAAGTGTGAGTTGGAGCAGGCAGTGTTGAAGTATTACCATCTCCAAAATCCCAATCAAATGTCTGGATATTGTTATTGTTTCCATTTCTGAAAGTAACAGTAAACCCGGTAACCGCATCACAGATTGTATATTCAGGATCTAAATCTGCTACAGTTAATGAGCAGTTTGCAACTTCAATATGCAGCGATTTACGTACTTCTGCTATTTTAATATTGGTACCTCTTCTGTATTCGCTAACCAAAACGGTAATTACATAAATTCCAACACCTGGAGCAATACCACTAACAATTCCTGTTTGGGAATTGATGGTTACCTGTGGTCCGAGGGGACTGAATCCCGAGTAACCAGATACATAAGGTATTGTAGAGAATGGTGGTGGGGCTGAGGGGTCGGGTGAAGGACACGTTGTACAATTTGGTGGGTTTGCATTTGTTTGCCCTCCACCGGTATAGGCTGGTGTAAAACTATAAACCAAAGAATCATTATTAATATCTGTTGCACTAAAATCGAAAGTGAAGGAATTGTTGTGGCAGATAATTGCAGTGTCATTCTGCGAAAATATTGCACTGGAATTTTTTTCTGCATCAACTACACTGGTTCCCGGTATTTTAACTGTCCAGGTTTCGCCATAACCATTTGATGGAGCCTGAAGATTAACAATATTGATTATTCTGCAACATCTTTGATAAGCAATAATATACCCGGATGGGGTATTTGGCAAATCTATTACTAATTCAAAAACTCTTATCCGGTAACAAATATCCGGGGGATTGCTTATACACGGCTGACAAGTTATACTGGTACAATTATTAATTGTAAAATTCTGGGTGATAGGTACAGTAACTTTGAAAACCTGTGCATTATTCGCAGCATTAAAAAAGGTAAATGGGGCAGTCGTTTCTGACTGTCCGGGGCTAAGTTCACATTCGGTGTATTGCTTTAAGGTTATTCTGTATTTTGAAGTATTAGGATTAGCACCTGGCCCCAGGTATTCATAATACATCCACCCCCCTTTGGTATGATTGGCAAAAGAAACGAAGCAATAAAGGGAAAGCAGTAAAATTAAACAGATCTTCTTCATTTAAGGTTTTGTAGTGGCCCGGGTATGAGAGTACAAAATACGCAAAAAGGCTGTTTATCCATAGCCGTTCGTCATTTCAAATGGTAACGAAAATCTAAATATTTTTTAGATAGAAATCAATTGCCGCAGCGGTTCTACGGCGTTCTTCTATCATACCCATGTGCGCCACATCTAAAATATGAACATGAGTCACAGAAGGAAGGTAACATTGCGCCAAAGCCGCCTGTAAAGGCACTGCCTTATCCATCTCACCGATGATAAAAAGAACCGGTTTCCTTAAAGATGTCAACACGTGTGTCCTGTCCGGCCTGTTAATCATGGCATTGTAGTATTGGATCAGTGCCTCCGGGCTAAACTGCCTTCCGGCTTCTATTAAT
>JANMWP010000699.1:0-6204 GCA_031394065.1 Chitinophagaceae bacterium | reverse complement strand
ATTAATATTACGGCTATGGTATAGAGTAAATTTCCCATGATTTTTAATTTAATTTGTTTAAAAAATAAGCGAGTTTAAATATTAATATTTTGAGTAACCCGCTTTGCTGTTTGTTCTTTTTCTGCGGTTTTTATTCCTGTTAGTTTCATTATCCACCAGGTATTCCTGGTTGGGATAATCATTAAATTTATTTGCTTTTTTATTTTTATCATGCCTTTATAAATCAGCTATTATTTTATGAATCTCTGCTTTGGTTCTGCCAAGTTTAGTCTGCAACCTGCCAAGCATTTCATCCTGTTTACCTTCGGCAAATAATAAATCGCTGTCTGTAAGCATACCAAATTTCTGTTTCAGTTTTCCTTTAATTTCTTTCCAGTTTCCTTTTAATTCTGTTAAGTTATCCATGTTTTTAAAATTTAATTTTATTGTCTTATTACAATACAAAGGTGAGTTCTATGCAGTTTTAAAGCATTACACAATCATCGGAATAAGTTATATCATTCACACATTTTATTTCCGTTAACGAGGAGTGAGCCAAATGTGTTTTTTGCTGCTGGTTATTCCCTGAATATTTTTCAGCTATTAGTCTTGCCATGAGGTAACTAACAGTTGATTCTGCACCCTGGTTAAGGTTCACGCAATTTTCTTCCAGCCCGTCATAACATCCTCCGGTGCAGGGATTGTAAATGACCTGGTGCAGGTGGTTGTTTCCTAAAAACCAGTTAAACGTTATTTTTAGTTTATTCAGATAATGGTCTTCTTTAAAAACGGTATAGAATTTACTTAAAGCAAGTACTGTATAGGCAACATCTATTGGCTGCTGACCGCCTGTTGTGGTTATGGTATTTAAACTATGTCCTTTGTGCAGCCAGCCATTATTTGAAATTACTTTTATACTTTCTTTTCTGAAAGTTTTAGACAGCAGAAAATCAAATGACAATTTACTAATCTCTTTATATAGTAATTCTCCTGTTGCCAGCCAGGCACATAACATGGCTTCCGGTATAATGCTGTTGGCATACGTCAGGTAGCATTCAAACCACTGCCAGGTTTCATCCATTTCATGTCGGTACATTTGAACCAGCCTGTCAGCCAAATTCCTGATTAAAGACTTGTTGTAAGCTGAGCTGTTTTTTGTATCATAGTAATACAATCCTTTTATAGCAAATGCCATCGCCCTTGTTGAATAAATGTCGCTGATATTCATCAAGGCGATTTGTAATATTGAGTCTGCTTTGTCTGTAAATTTTTTTGGCAACAGATCACCTAGCGAAACAAGGAAACCCAATGCCCAAACAGCCCTGCCATTTGAGTCGGCAAGATTGGTTGAATAATTTTGTTCAGTAAATTCTTTTTGCTCATTTGCATAGTTCAAAAATCCGCCGCTTGGTTGAAGGCAATATTTAATAAAATTTAAGTAGATATCTATGTATGTTAAATCTGCTGTATCTCCTGTCAATTCAAAATGCTGACACATGGCAATCAGAGCACGGGCATTATCGTCTAAAGTGTATCCCGAATTAATATCGGGTTGATTAATTTTGGAAAACTGGATCATTCCAAAATCTGTTGTTAATTTTTTTACATGATCTAGTTTTACAGGAGGCATTTTATAGTTCAATGAAATTGTGTTACTTCCTGTTTTTTTAAATAGTAATCCATGGGCAATTGCAGCGTTCTCCCAGGCTGTAGAAGCCATACGGTGTATTCCGTTTAAACTTATATTATTTCGCAACCGATCATCAGTTAATAATCTTATGACCGAAACAGCCAATTGTTCTGAACTTTCAAAATCAAAAATAATACCTGCGTCATTTTTAAAAACCTCACGTGCATGCGGGATAGGGGTTGAGATGACCGGGCAGCCACAACTGGCTGCATATGAAAATGTGCCGCTTACTGCCTGGTTCTGGTCTCTGGAAGTGAATAAATAAATATCAGTAAGTTGTAAATATTCCAGCAGATCGGGCAGGGGCAAAAAAGTATTAATGAATTTAACATGCTGCTCAAGTTGTAATGCAGCTACTTTTGTTTCAAGCATGTTGCGGTACTTTTCTCCCTCTTGTTTTACTACTGAAGGATGTGTTTTGCCAATTATAAGAAATAGTACATCCGGCTGAGTTTTAATGATATCCGTTAATGCATCTAAAGTAGTTTCAATACTTTTTCCGGAGCTCAGTAAACCAAATGTTGACAGTATTTTTTTACCCGATAAATTGTATTTTATTTTCAGAATTTCTTTATCTGAATGCGGCACCAGGTGTGTGCCATGTGGAATTAAAGTGATTTTTGCAGGTGCTATGCTGTAATCTTTAATTAAAATATTGGCAGAAGAATTGGTCATCACAATAATCGATTGTGACAGGCGTGATATTTTCTGCACATTTTCTTTTAGTAGTTCATCCGGACCTGGTAATACCGTATGAAAAACAGTTATTACAGGTTTTATAAGTATCTCCAATAAATGTATAAGTTCATCTTCGTTTTTTTTAAACAGGCCAAACTCATGTTGAATCAGCACCATACTGATATCGGTATTTTCGTTAATGGTTTTTGCCAACCGAGCAAATGCAGCCGGCTCATCTGTATTAAGGGTATATTTTATTTTGTCTGTGTAGGTATGTATTTCATGTTCCGACTCCA
Organism: Chitinophagaceae bacterium; assembly: GCA_031394065.1. Classification (GTDB taxonomy): domain Bacteria; phylum Bacteroidota; class Bacteroidia; order Chitinophagales; family Chitinophagaceae; genus Ferruginibacter. Next base: position 3,561 of record JANMWP010000699.1, on the reverse strand, counting down.
GCGCACAGATATTTATTTTAAATGTATGGTTGAATTTGTTGTTCAGTGCCGTTATAAGATCCTGGGAGTAAGTTGCAATACCGCATTCACGGGGTGGATAAGAAGTAATAAATAAAATTTCCGGAACGGTTTGCCTGTTAACCGGCGTATCTATCCGGCCCTGCATAAGCTGATGCAGATGCTGGTATTTTATAACCGGCCTGTTAATTAAGAGTTTGGGTAGTACCTGAGTTTTCATCTTCTTTTTTATTGATTAATAATTCTTTCAGCAATGCAGACAGGCTTACTGTAGCATAGGCAATCTGCTCATCGGCTGCACCATAATAAATATAAAGGGTGTCATCAAACAGTGCTGCACCGGTAGGAAAGCAAACATTATTCACTTCGCCTCTTAATTCCCATGCGAATTCCGGTTTAAACAATGCATAAGGTAACCGGGCAATTTCTTTCTGAGGATTATCAATATCAAGTAAAGTTGCACAAGCTGAATAGACATAGCCTTTTTGTGAATCATGTACACCATGATAGATCAATAACCACCCTTCATCAGTTTCAATCGGAGGGCAACCTCCGCCTATATAGCTTTGCTCATGCTCATATTTTGGTGCAAGCACAATGCAGTCATCAAGATGAAGAAAATAATTTTGCCAGAATGCGGTGGTTAATTCCAGCAAATCTTTAACACCCACTACAATTTGAATATCCGGCTTTATGCGATGCAAAAAATAAAACTTACCGTTTATTTTTTTAGGAAAGAAAATGACATTCTTATCCCACAGAAAAACCCCATCTCTTTGTTTTTCAAGAATGCGGTTGTGCTCATTGTAACAAAGGTATTTTTCATTCATGGCTATTGCCGAACCTGCCAGGCGGCTGAATTCTTCATACGTTACCTGCGGTACTATTAATCCGAATTTTTTCCACACTTTCATGTCTCTTGATGTTGCCAATGCACTCAGTGCATTTATGCCATCGTACGCAGTATAGGTGAGATAATAAAGATCTTCAATCTTAACAATTCGTGGATCTTCCACACCATGCATCTCATAGGCAAATTCCGGAACAATAACAGGATGGTCAAATCGTTCGGTAACTGTATACGGACCTTTTAATCTGCAATAACCAATACTGGAGAAATTACCATTACTTACCGCCCTGTAAAAAAGATGTACATCGTCATCTATGCGAATTGCAGCAGGATTTAAAACAGCTTCGTTTTCAAAAACAAGCGTGGTTTTCATCAACAGAATGCCTCCCTTTTTTACGTTTATCATATTTAAGTTCTGAAAAGGCTGGAAGAAAATTAACAGGAAAATATCAGGTCATTTTACAACTGAATTGATTTTTCCTAATGTAAAGTTGGTTAACTGTGAAGTGATAAATGTTATACAATGCTTGCGATAAGTTGTAATATTCACACACGCTATATTTTTACACTTACAAAAAAAAGCATAGTATTTTGTAAGCAGCTTTGCAGGGAGTTTACACAAACTTTATTGATTATTTATTTTTTTGTGGGAACAATGAAGAGCGGTACAGCACTGCTGTGTAAAACTTTTTCTGTAACACTGCCAACCAGTATATCATTCAGCCAGTTCCGGCTGTGCGATCCCATTACAATGATATCTGCCTCCATTTCCTTTGCAGTATCTAAAATGGAATCAGCAAAATTGCCTTCTGTTACCAGCATTTTTATTGAATCATCTGCAAGATGCTGTTTTGATTTTTCAAGAAAAACCAGTGATTCTTTTTTTAACGCTTCGGTAATATCTGTTTGCATTGGCTCCATATCCATATAACCGCTAAACCCCATTATTGGTGAATAATTCACAGAAGAATAATACACCGGATCGGCAATTACATGCAGCAGGGTAACTTCGGCACCCATTGCCTTTGCCAGCATAAAACCCTTCTCAGCAATTGCCTGCGCTGTGGGATCATAATCAAGTGCAATTAATATTTTTTTCATTTTATTGCTTTGTTTTTTTGATAGGGAATATTTATCTGTAATTGATATAAGTTTGATTATTCTTCTTTATTTTCATCCAGATTATTGTGGTTATCGCCACCTATACTGTAATAATTATTTTCTTCGTCCTCATTCCCGATAGCTTCATCCTCATCATCCAGTTCGGCACCAGGTATATCAAGGTCTTCGCCTGATACATCATCATCAAAATCTTTTTCGTTGTTGCTATTATAACTACCATTCGGGATTTTATCTTCTAAAAGATTTTCTGGGTCTGTATTTTCCTCATTTTTGTTTTTATTGTAAATGTCATCACCCGGCGGATATACAGGCAATGTGTTGGGTACAGCTTTCTGTTCAACCTCAGCTTTAATGATTTTAATTATTGAATTATCACTTTTATCTTTCATAAAGAATAAAATTTAGAATTTCAAGTTCAAATATTTTACCTGAATAACTGTTACATGATTTTGTCAGGATTTGCATAATTCCTATGCCGTTACTGTTTGCCTATACTGTCTTTTACATTTTTCAATGTGTCTTGTTTTTTTAAATCAGCTTTCTTTTTTTCATCAGCTTTTTTCTGTTTTTTAAAATATCCTCTTAATAAAAAACTGTGCTTTACGGCGTCCATATTATCGCTTAAACCTTTTGTGCCCGCCTGCAGGTTACTCATAGTAGAATCAAGTTTACTTGATAAAGCTCCTTTATTAAGATTTTCAGTAAAATGCGCAAACTCATTTGAACTTGTCTGCAGGTTTGTTAATGTACCTTTAATACTGTTTGAAAAGCCTTCATCAGATATGAGCTTCGACAGTGCGCCGTTTCCATTATTGATCTTATAACTGACCTGCGCAAGTTGTGCAGTAATGATTCCTGCATTGTCAACACTGTTTTTTAAACTGTTCATCACATCCGACATCTCAACGGCGCTTTTTGAATTAATAAGCGCATGATCACTAACTGTGCTGCAAATACCCGTGCCGGGAGTTATAGTAAGCACTTTATCGCCCATTAATCCATCGGAGCCGATGCTGGCAATTGCATTGGTTTTAATAAACTGCTGTACGCTTTTTTTTATTACCAGGTCAACCAGTATGGAGGTATCTGATATTAATTCTATCCCGTCAACCGTGCCAACATTGATGCCCGAAAAACGTACATTATTGCCTTCTTTTAATCCACTAACTGATTTAAACTGAGCTTTCAGTTTAAAGGTAGAGCCGAAAAGATTTTTCTGTTTGCCAACAAAATAGATGGTGCCAATAAACAGTACCAGGCCAATGATAACAAACATGCCCAGTTTCCAGGTAAAGCCAGATTCTTTGTTCATAATTTAAATTTTATTTAATGATCAGATAAAAAAAGAACGCACCCATTCGTCATCGCTTTTTTCCAATGTTTCATAACTGCCCTCTGCATCAATCACGCCATCTTTTAAAATCACCAGCCTGTCGCCGGTTAATTTTGCACAGGCCATATCATGTGTAATGATGATTGATGTTGTTTTATTTTTTTTCTGAATAGCCAGTATCAGTTCACTAATCTCTCTTGATGTAATGGTATCAAGTCCGGTTGTTGGTTCATCATAC
>JANMWP010000694.1:0-2761 GCA_031394065.1 Chitinophagaceae bacterium | reverse complement strand
TTTAATATTGTTATCGCTGGCAATTTTAAAATGCCTGATATGCTGGTATGGTATTAAGGGTGTTGAGCTTTTAAAATCCTGACTGGTGGCTCTTTCTGTTATACCGCCTGCAAGGTTTTTGATAAAATACCCGGCACTGTCTCTTTCACCTCCGATTAAACCTGCTTTTAAATTAAAGCTGCTTACTAGCAAATGACTAAATCCCCATTTGCCATTATAACCTGCGTAGCCACCAATATTATTCTCGGTAAATTTTGAATTAAATACCCGGCCATCGTATTTATTTTTATAATCGCCGGCAGCTTTGTTGGATGTGTAAATGTTCCAGTTAAATCCGTTTTTATTTCCACCAATATTAAGATTAATGGTACTGAGGTTATTATTAGTTTGATAGTTGCTTGATAAATTCGCTTTAATGGTATTTACCGGTACGGGTACATTGGTAATGATATTTACAACACCTGCCATGGCATCGCTGCCATAAATGATAGATGCCGGGCCCTTCAACAATTCAATTTTATTTACACTGGCTTCGTCCACTTCAATGCCATGTTCATCGCCCCATTGCTGTCCTTCCTGCCGCACACCATCATTAATTGTTAGTACGCGGTTGTAACTAAGGCCACGTATCACCGGTTTAGAAATGGCTGGGCCTGTAGCCAAAGTTGATACGCCACCAATCTTCGTCAATGATTCAATAATATTGGAAGAAGTATTTCTGAAAAAATCTTCTTTACGCATTACACTCACAGCAAACGGTACTTTTTTTAATTGCGTGGCTCCGGTTACACCAGTAACAACAACGGTATTATTTTCAATAATAGATTCAATGAGTACAAAATCTTTACTGATGTCATTGTTGATGTCGATGGTTTCAATAATGCTGGTATAACCAATATGGGATATCTCGACAAGGTGTTTACCCTGTGGAATGTTTTTAATAACAAATTTGCCGGCAGCATCAGAAGCGGTACCCGATTTAATATCTGAAATGTAAATGGTTGCACCCTCAATGGCAGCACCTGTTTTGGCATCTGTTATTTTACCGGAAAAAGTGCCGTTAATTGAAATGGATATATGAACGGGTTCAATAATTAAATTTCCGGCAGTAACTGTGTTTGTGCTTTTAATTAAAATGAGCAACAAAACTAAAAATGTAAGTCTGATAAAACGCATAGTTGATTGTTTAATAAATTTTCAATGTTCGGTAAGTAATTCTTTTAAACTTTGTTAAGAGAAAAGATACCTGTCGATTTTAAGAATAAATATTAAACTGCCGGAGGGCCACGGAGAGAATAAAAAATGTGGGGAGAAGTAGTAAAGCGAAGTTGTTTATCGGCATTAAATATAAAAAAAACCGCTTCGGGTGTGTTGCTGATTTCTTTTGCCGGTTGGGTAAAAGGCGATTCTGCTACAATATTATCGCAATGGCAATTGAATGTTTTTTTACCAAGCTGATCACCGTTTGTGTGGGTATATTTTTTAACCGTATCGCTATGATTGGCCAGCCAGTTATGAAAAACAATGGTAGGTGTAATACTGAATGCAAACACAAGCAGTAAGGCTGCGGCAACTATTTTTTTTATGACCAGGTTTTTAAACAATGTTTATTATTTGCTACTATGTTGCAAATATATACATTTTGCAGGAATGCACCTAATGATGTATTCTTTTTTGCAGGAACGTGCCTTTTTTGCTGGTTCAATAACCCATTGGGGTGATACAAAAGCAATCGGTTAATGTTATTTTTGATTCAAATAAGAAAATAAATACTGTCAACTAAACCCTGATGAATTAAAACTGTCATACCCAAACAAAAATTATTATTATGCAAAATTTAAAACAACTGCTGCTCATCTTTGTATGTATTGCAGCCACAACCATCACTGCCAAAGCACAGGAAGATTCAACCGGATTGCCCGGCGATCATTTTAGCCTGCAGGGTGCATTGGAAATGTTTAAACAGTCATCTTCCATTGAAGAATTTGAAAAACTGATAAACACCGAAAGCAAAAACGTAAATAATCTTGATCTGAACGCCGATGGTGAAATTGATTATGTAAAAGTAATTGACAAGGCAGATAAAGATGTGCATGCTTTTATTTTGCAGGTTGCTGTATCTGAAACTGAGAATCAGGATATTGCTGTTATAGAACTGGAAAAAACCGGTGATACAACTGCTATGCTGCAGATTATCGGCGATGAAGAAATGTATGGCGAGCAGGTAATTGTAGAAGCATCCGAAGAAGGAGATGAAATGGATGACAACAATGGTTCAGGCAACGGGCCCAATGCCGATACTTATGAAGCCAGTCGTATTGTAGTAAATGTATTCTTCTGGCCATCAGTTCGTTTTGTTTACCGTCCGGTTTATACGCCCTGGGTTTCTCCATGGAGATGGAGACATTATCCAGGTTGGTGGAGGCCATGGCGCCCATTGAGCTGGCAGGTATTTCATCCAAGGGTTTTTGGTTATCACCGGCACTGCGCTGTTGTACGCACACACCGCGTTTTAGTAGCACACCGGGTTTATACACCGTTCCGCACGGGTTCGGTAATTGTAAGAAACAGGACCTCTGTTGCCCGTAACAATTACAGGGTAACCCGTACCAGAACTAAAGTTACCGGCCCAAGAGGAAATACAAGGGTAAGAACAAATACTACCATACAAAGAAGAGGCGGAAATAATGATGATGATGGTAAAAGAAAAGGCAAGGGAAGAAAAGGATAGAATTTCTAAAAGAAATTATTGGGCTGCAGG
>JANMWP010000647.1:0-2349 GCA_031394065.1 Chitinophagaceae bacterium | reverse complement strand
GTGGCTGCCCGGCTGTCCGCCCTGGTTCGTGTCTCACGAACCATTTTTTGTTTTGTTCTTGATTTTTCCCGCCGTTGTTGGTGTTTGTGCTGATGGTAAGGTAGCCGGGCAACCACCAACAACATAGCCTGCTGTTTTTATCATGTAGTTCCCCACTTTTATTTTTTAGTACACTGCTGGTTGTTGGTGAAGCCAGCGCTGCTTTAGCTATCGCTCAACACCAACAACGGCAGTCTGTGGGCTTCGGGCCGGGGGAGGAACACCAACAAGGGCAAAGGCAAAAAAAAACCGGAAAAATATCCGGTCTTTAATCACTTTGTATTTATAAACTATTGCCTTAAAGTAATATTGGCTATATGGGTTTCGCTTCCCCGCTGTACACGGATGTTGGAAATGGTGGTATCCCTGTATCCGTTTAAGCCGGTAAATTTAATGCTGTAAACACCTTCTCTTAAACCCCTTATTTTATACTCCCCGTCATTTTCCGGCATGGCTGTGGCTGAGTCAGTTGCATTAAAAGCTTTTACAAATGGATGTGCTGCAAGCGGAAAAACTTTACCTTCAATTTTACCAAACTGCTGCATTGAAAATGCTTTTAAAACAGGGCTCAGGTAGTATTGTCCTCCAACTAAATGGATGGATGCACAAATATCAAAATCTATCCAGATGGCATTATGGCCTGGCGACACTTCATCTTCATCTTCATTTTGTATTTTTACATACACATAATTATTGGTACCAGGTAACAGGTTTAACGGATAACTTACGCCGGCTTTTATCAAAGAATTATTTGTACCAAGCGTTAGCCTTATTTTGCGGATCTTTCCTGCGGGTAAATTGCCTGAAGCAAGCAAAGTGTCAATTCCGTTTCTTAATCGTAGAATATTGTACACCCCCGGCCTGATGGTAAGCGTATCCCATTTTCCGTATCGGTCATGATGTTGATGGTCATCATCCCTGTCATCATCATTATCTCCATAATGGTCATCATTCATGTGCTCCGTACTGGTGTCAATTTTAACTTCCACAAAGCGGATGTCAATAAATACCGAATCATACTGGCAGGGATCATCTGTAAGATAAACAGATAAGTTTTTTGCCGCGGTATTACTGTTTGCATTACCGGTTGACTGCTTTTGGCAGGCTGTGATTAATAAAGATAAGCTGATGATAAAAATAGCTACCCACGGATTTTTTAAAAATTTCATACATTGAATTTTAAAGCGTTACAAAATATACTTACCAGGTAAATGATTCATTATGTATTTTACTGTAATCGTAATAAAAACCAAAACGGTTGTGTGCGTTAAAATAAATAAACCACCTTATATTACTAATAACATAAAAGTTTAAGAACAATAAATAAGTAAGTGTAAAAATTTTTGGCGATAAGCGAATATAATTGTTCAATAAATATTCAATAATAATGCCAGACATTGTTAATCATCGCAGGGGGAAATAATTTAACCTTTTGTTTATACTCAGTAATATGAAGATATTAATTTAAGAAGTTGAATAATATTAATTTACCGGTTTTTACTTATGGCGGTAAATACTGGTGTGCCAGTTGGCTTGCGGTTATTATGTTACACCAACATCGGCGGAGTGAACACCAACGCCGACGAAAAGGAATCCCTAATCCTAATTTTTCTTTTCCTTCATTTTTTTAATATTATCTTTTCCACCCTGGTTGTTGGGGTTCAGTGCCAGTGATCTTTCATAATAAGCGATGGCTTTTTTATTATCACCTTTGTACATCCATGCTTCACCCATACTGTCGTACACATTAAAGCTGTTTGGATACAGGTCAATGTTGAGTTGAAAGAATTCAATGGCTTTGGCCGTATCGGATTGCAGGGCCTGGTAACCCAATGTATTGATGATCGATTCGGGAGGAAGAAAGCTAACACCCATTCTGGCCGAAAAATTCTTATAATGTTCTTTTACAAGGCCAGGGTTCTGTGTAAGTTTTGAAACATTGCCTTTATACCCTTCAAAAATAAAATGCAGGGCATCATATTCAGTTATCATCGGAACAGAGCCATGATCATCATCAGGGTAATATTTGTATTTATAATGAAGACCCGATTCGTTATACGACTCCATAATACTGTTGAATTGTATGATGGATTCAAAATGCAGGTTGCGGCTGGTATCAGCCTGTGTGGTATTGGCCTGGCCCAGGTACAGGAATTTGTTATTAAGTTTTGCCTTGCTGAAATAATCTTTTGCTTTCTTTAAAAGGAGTTGGTTATCATACCAAAGACTGGGATCAATGGAAATATAGGCATTAAAGGTTTCAGGCATGCTGTACAACGCATCAATAACTGCAATGCCACCTAAAGAGTG
>JANMWP010000645.1:0-5488 GCA_031394065.1 Chitinophagaceae bacterium | reverse complement strand
ATTAAAGCCACTTCTTTTTTACATTTCCTGCAATCTTATACGGTGCTGCTTCCGGTATTGCTGGTTGTAAACATACTGGTTGCATGGTGGTTAAAAAAAAGCAAACCCCTTTATCAAAAACTATTTCTCTACCTGAATGTACTGTTCATTATTTTCTGTGTGTCGGATGCTGTTTTACTCGTAGGCAAAGCTGCCAATTATAGAGAGATTGCATACCCCAATCCCGTTGCATTCGATCAAAGTAAAGTAATAGCAAAACCCAATGTATATTTTTTGTTGTTTGATGAATACGCCGGCTACAAAAGCCTGAGCGATAGTTTTCATTATAAAAACGACAGCCTTTACAATTTTTTAAAGCAGGAAAAGTTTCAGGCATTGCCCACGTTTTCCAATTACGATTTTACGCCCTTCAGCATGTCCAGCATTTTAAACATGCAGTACGTGCCGGAAAATTATAACCGCCAACAACTTAGCCAGCCCGATATACAGCACCGCTTTGGTGAAATACGCAATGCACAGGTGCCCGCCATCTTTAAAGCCATGGGGTACAGCATTATAAATAATTCCATCTTCGATATTAAGGGTCATCCGGCGCTCTATCAATCCAATGGATTATTTCCGATACATGCAGAATTGCTTACCAATAAAATTTTCCACAACCGGTTGATGAAAAACATTGGCTGGAAACTGGTTACCGGCAGATTTACCATCAATTTTTTAAAGGAACACTACATGTACCGCAAAGATGCCTACAACCGCCAGGTAGAGAAGAACCTGCTGCAGGCTGCTGCAACACCTGCGTCAAAACCCAGGTTCTGGTATGCTCATTTTTTACTGCCGCACGGGCAGTTTTACCGGGATAGTTCGGGCGCTCTTAATCCGCCGGAAAAAATACTCAACCTTAAATACCTGGCCGATAAATCGCTTTATCTTGCTTATTTAAAATACACCAACAATATTATTGAAGGACTGGTAAAAAACATCAGCGATAAAGACCCCAATGCCATCACCATCATCATGAGCGATCATGGCTTTTACGATTATATCCCTGATGGTTACGATCCCTACAATTACGATAATATCTGCTTTGTAAAAGCACCCAATAAAAATCCGCTGTTTTATAATACCCGGCTAAGTAATGTCAACTTCTTTCGCCATCTTTTTAATAACCAGTTTGGGCAAAACCTGCCTTATTTAAAAGATAGCACTGTGTATGTAATTGAAGACCCGGCGGTGCTGAGATAATAAACCCTTAAGCACTGAAAGTGCTTAACTTAATGTGGTACAATCTATATTCATCTGCCAAAATTGCACTTCTTCCCCCGTTGGCATAATCATTGCCAAATATCCGTGAACAACATAAAATTTATATCATGGGAAAGATTATAGGAATTGATTTAGGAACCACCAACAGCTGCGTTTCGGTAATGGAAGGCAACGAGCCGGTGGTAATTGCAAACGAAGAAGGCCGCCGTACAACCCCGTCGGTAGTGGCTTTTCTTAAAAATGGCGAGCGTAAAGTAGGCGATCCTGCCAAACGCCAGGCTATAACCAACAGCCAAAACACCATTAGCAGTGTTAAGCGTTTTATGGGCCGCCGTTTCGACGAAGTAACAGAAGAAATAAGCCATTGGAGCTATAAAGTGGTAAAAGGTGACAATAATACCGTGCGTATTGACATAGATGGCAGACAATATACTCCGCAGGAAATAAGCGCCATGGTACTGCAGAAAATGAAGAAAACTGCCGAAGATTACCTGGGAGCCGAAGTAACCGATGCGGTAATTACCGTGCCTGCTTATTTTAACGATGCCCAGCGCCAGGCAACCAAAGAAGCCGGTGAAATTGCCGGCCTTAATGTACGCCGTGTGGTAAACGAACCAACCGCAGCCGCTTTGGCTTATGGTTTGGATAAAGGCGGCAAAGACCATAAAATTGCCGTGTTCGATTTGGGTGGAGGAACATTCGATATATCTGTATTAGAACTGGGCGATGGCGTGTTTGAAGTAAAAAGTACCAATGGCGATACCCACCTTGGTGGTGATGATTTTGATAAAGTAATTATGGATTGGCTGGCCGATGAATTTAAAGCCGACGAAGCCATCGACCTGCGTAAAGACCCGATGGCTTTACAACGTTTAAAAGAAGCATCAGAAAAAGCAAAGGTGGAGTTAAGTGCAAGCACCGAAACAGAAATTAACCTGCCGTATGTTACTGCAGTTGATGGCGTGCCCAAGCATTTGGTTAAAAAATTAACCCGTGCAAAATTTGAAGCACTGGCCGATAAATTATTTGAGCGTTGCTTAAAACCATGCGAACAGGCATTGAAAGATTCGGGCATTGATAAATCTGCAATTGATGAAATAATAATGGTGGGAGGCAGCAGCCGCATACCTAAAGTACTGGAACTGGTAGAAAAATTCTTTGGTAAAAAACCAAACCGTGGTGTTAACCCCGATGAGGTGGTGGCCATTGGTGCAGCCATACAGGGTGCGGTACTCAGCGGCGATATTAAAGATGTATTGTTGCTGGATGTTACGCCACTTAGCCTTGGTATTGAAACCATGGGTGGTGTAATGACGAGGTTGATAGACAGCAACACCACCATCCCAACAAAAAAATCTGAAACATTCAGTACCGCCAGCGATAACCAGCCCGGCGTGCAAATACATGTATTACAGGGCGAACGCCCCATGAGCAGCCAGAACAAAAGCCTGGGTACTTTTAATTTAGACGGCATACCGCCTGCACCACGTGGCGTACCGCAGGTAGAAGTTATTTTTGATATTGATGCCAACGGTATTTTACACGTTACCGCCAAAGACAAAGGCACCGGTAAAGAACAAAAAATACGCATTGAAAGCGGCAGCGGCTTAAGCAAGGAAGAAATTGAAAAGATGAAGAACGATGCCAAAGCCAATGAAGAAAGCGATAAGGCAGAAAAAGAAAAAGTTGAAAAAATAAACGGTGCCGATAGTTTAATATTCCAAACAGAAAAACAACTGAAGGAATATGGCGACAAAATACCTGCCGATAAAAAAGGCGCTATTGAAGCTTCTTTAACCAAATTAAAAGAAGCACACAAAACGCAGGACCTTGCAGCTATTGATACAGCCGTTACAGAAATGAATGCCGCATGGACAGCAGCCAGTGAAGATATGTATAAGGCTACACAGGATGGTGCAGGTGCTAATGGACAACCCGGTGCTGATGGACAACCTGGTGCAGAGCCTCAACAGGAGGGTGCAGCAGATAGTAAAGTAGAGGATGTGCCTTTTGAGGAAGTGAAGTAAAAAATAACTTGAAGCCCTTGCAGAAATGCAGGGGCTTTTTTTGGCGACTACATACTACTTCCCACAAGGAGTTGTAACTTATTGTTTAAAATGGGTTTAAGATACACCTTGTATTTAGATATACAACTAAACCATCATGTAATTTAGGGTATTTTTAAGGTCTGTTCTTTTGGCAGAAATATTAAATTTACGTCTGTTGTTACATAAAGTAAAATATTAGCTATAACTTGTGTAAAAGTGGCTATTTAAACCAATATCTTTGCAGTCCCTAATTTTTACTTATATTACTTATGAACACGTCTCAAGCGGGTATAACCATCGTTTTTGTAGGAGTTTTTCAGGTGGCTGATTTTGATAAATTCTTTTTTATTAAAAACGATTTTTTTAAAGAAGAAGAAATTAAGAATGCGCCTATTTTCACTCCAGAAATTGCTCAAATTAATATTAACGGTATTAATATACTCATAACGGGGCAGCAAATAATAATTACCCAATTTAAAATGGAGGAAGAACGAGGAAAGGAGATTGCGTTATTATTTGCAAAATACATTACTCATAATATGCAAGCGGTTGGGGTAAATTTTGCCTGGAATCTTATTCCTACTGAAAGTCTGGAAAAAGCGACAAAAGAATATTTTTTTAATGAACAAAATAAGATGTTTACCGAGTATTTTAATTCTACGGATACAATCTATGGGTCTTATGTGAGCAAGAATTTTATGAGGGGTAGATTAAGACTTGAAATTAAGCCCCAAATAGTAACAAAAGTTAACATTAAAACTCAGGAAACAAGTGAAACAACGAACGTGATTAATTTTGCGTTTAATTTTCATTATCAAGTTCCGACAAAGGGGGAAATTTCAATGCTTGTGGAATTTATTAATGATTATAAGCACTTTTTAAAAGAGAGTGAAAAAATAATGGCTTTATATGGAAAATGAAATTAAAACCGTACCTACTGTCCTACATACTTCGGTACACTATTATGGAAGCGGTTCAACGGGTATGAACACATATCCTGACCAATATATGCTTGCCATTTTACAAAATGGCAATATTCAATCATTGAGTGGGCATCTATATTCAGGAATTACAACTATGTATGAGTTGCTGAACCATAAAGAAAAGAAGGAATCATTTTACATACTGGCTGTAGATAACTTAATGAAAAAAAATGATTTTCTACAGCTATCAATTCAATTAGATCAACAACTAATTACAGAAGAGGAATTTGAAAAAGAACTTGAAGAAAACGAGTCTAAGTATTTAATAAAAATGGATAACAATTGCAATAAAGTAGATTTTGAAATTGCATTAGATATTTTACCCAAATTAAACAGAACTTTCACTGCTGATGAGGTTTCAGAATTATTTGCAATTCCATTGGAAAACATACATTGTTATCTTGATGGTGAAGTAAAAATTGAAAACTCCTAATTAACCTGCTTATTTATGAAGAACGTGCATGAAAAATGCTCAATTGAGTGTGAGGCAGCTGATGTAGTATCTCGACAAATAATGAGGAATTCTTTTATTGAAATAAAATCCATTGGAAAATGCACAACTTATAAATGTAAGAGAAATTCTGAGGCAGTAATAACAAAAGAGCTACCACCCCCGCCTAAACCTGTGCATAAACCTACTTCTTGTGTTACACGAGGGGATAGCTTAGAATGCGAGGATATGTTTTTAGCCGTAAATTCTGTAAAAGCATTAAAAATAGTGGTTCGTTCATTTACAAGTACTCATAAAGCACAAATAACGAGTACCAATTCCTACACCTTCGCAGAAATATCAAGGCAAATCCCAGGAATACCAAAAATATCGAATCCTATAACGCCTGCCTTAACTGCATAATCCTATATTTCCCCACTGGCTGAAGTGTTCCGTCAGGATCATTTCCGCCAACGCAGGTGTTCCTCATTCATACGCAAGCCAACTACCGCACCAGCATACGCCGCCCTCTGGTCTTATGACCAACGGCGAAAAGCCACAGCATACTAAATTTGTCTGCCGCTGCAGGTGTTCCTCATTTGTTTTGCCGCTGTTGGTGTTCCGTAGCCCACCGACTGCCGTTGTTGGTGTTCGTGCCGATGGCCTGGCAGCAAAGCAATCACCAACAACATAGCAGGCAACTTGCAAATTAAAGATCAAAAAAGTTCAATTCAAATCGCTGTTGGTCGGGAGACCAGACG
>JANMWP010000623.1:0-6396 GCA_031394065.1 Chitinophagaceae bacterium | reverse complement strand
CGCCATTAAAGGATTAAAATTTCGGGCTGTGTCTTTATAAATAAGATTACCATCGGTATCGCCCTTCCAGGCTTTTACAATGGCAAAGTCTGCATCAAATGCATATTCCAGTAAATATTCTTTATCATTAAATATCCTTGTTTCTTTTCCATCAGCTACTTCTGTACCCACACCTGCCGGTGTAAAGATGGCGGGCATGCCATAACCTGCTGCCATACAACGGGTAGCCAGTGTTCCCTGTGGTATCAATTCCACTTCCAGCTCGCCGCTAAGCAATTGTCTCTCAAACTCGGCGTTTTCGCCAACGTAAGAGGATACCATTTTCTTAACCTGTTTTTGCTCCAGCATCAGTCCTATACCAAATCCGTCTACACCCGCATTGTTACTAATGCATGTAAGGTTTTTTACGCCACTTTTTACCAAAGCGGCAATGCTGTTTTCCGGAATGCCACACAAACCAAATCCACCCAGCATAATAACGGCCCCATCATTAATATCCGCAACTGCTTCCGCAGCATTGTTGTATACTTTGTTCATATTATTGAGCCTGTAAAGTTGATGCTTTAAAATTTTTATTTCGATCTGCCTGTGTAAGCATGCTGTCAATTATTTTCTTAAAAGCAGGGGTATGGGTTATGTAATAATCATAACTTTTGTAAAAATCTGCTTTGGTAATTTTGTGTATAGCAAAAACCTGTTGCTGCAGTTTTAAATTTTCAGCTTCAGCATTTTTGGCAGAATCTTTTTTAATAAAATCAGTAGTAAAAACTTCAGCTTTTATTACATCCCATAAAACAGCCTGCATTTTTTCAGGTTTTAAAATACCCTCAGGTAATTTTTCTTTCTTTTTACAGGAGCTGAACAAAGCCAGGCTAATCAGCAACATGCTTATAATCCTCATTTCAATTCATCTTTATATTTAGAAGCATTGGTCAGGTCTAACCGTTGCAGCATCTCAGATGCCCTTGCCTTATCCTGTTGTGGTGCTTTTGAAAATATTTTAACCAGCTCGGTTGATTTACCCTGGAAAAAAAACTGGCTGATCATTTTATTTGGATTATCAGTAACAAAATTATTCAGCAGGTTTAATACATTCATCACTTCTGCCCTGGCTGCATTTTCATCTTCGTATAATTTATCCATACCCAGGCGGTAGTAATTGTAATACACATCATGCATAATGGTGTAACGGCTGTTCAGCATATTTTCAACAAGCCAGTAACGGTTGCGAACTCCGTCAAATGCCTTCCAGCCCGAAATGCCCCTGCCATCAGGAGCATTGTTTACAATATTCTGTGCTTTTAAAAAATAAGGATCGCCACCCCGTGGCGAAAAAGAAGCATAGTCAAAAGCCAGTACCATATTGGCATAATAAGCAATGATGGCTGTTAAGTTAGAAACCAGTGCATCGGAACCCGAAACCCGGTTCTCGTTAAATTCCAGCTGCTGAAACTCAACATATTTAAAAATGATATTGTCGTCTTTAAAATTAATGATGGGCGACAGGTAAGATGTATTAAAGACAGGTCTGGCAGCCTGTACGGTAAGCGAAGCATTGTAAACATTCAGGTCGCCGGTTGATTGCAGATTCAATAAAAAATTACATTCAATACGTTCGTTTGGTGCAAAATTATCTGATGTCCATTTACGGGTATTGATAAATGTATTCAATGCTGTTTGCAGTGTTCTGAAAACATTTTGATTTACATTATTGCCTACCTGGCTGCTTACAACTGTTATATTGGCTTTTAATTCCTGCGCTGCGGCAATTTTAAAGCTAAAAGCAAGAATGAGCAGTAAATTAATTTTTCGCATAAAATTGTTGAATGATGGTATTTACAATATCCTTAGCTACTTCTTTTTTTGATTTGATATCAAATGGATACGCATTACCGGTTTTATCAAAAATAGTGATTTTGTTAGTATCATGTCCAAAACCTGCACCTGCATCCTGCAAAGAATTTAATACAATCATATCTGCATTTTTTGTTTGCAGCTTTTGCAGGGCATGCTCTTTTTCGTTATTGGTTTCAAGGGCAAACCCAACTAATATCTGATCTTTTGTTTTAAGCCCGCCTAATGTTTTTAAAATATCTTTTGTTTTGGTTAACTGTACGGCAAAATCATTTTCGGTTTTCTTAATTTTTTCTTTGGCAATTTGTACCGGGGTATAATCGGCAACTGCAGCACTCATAATGGCTATATCAGTTGTAGGAAAGATTTTTTCACAGGCATTGAACATGTCTGCAGCAGTTGTTACACGTATCAGTTTAATGCCGCCATTTACCTGAATATTACTGGGGCCAAGTACCAGTGTAACATCGCCGCCCCGGCTTTTCATTTCTTCGGCAATGGCTACGCCCATTTTACCCGATGAATGATTGCCAATAAAACGTACCGGGTCAATCTGTTCGTAAGTTGGGCCTGCAGTTATTAAAATTTTCTTTCCGCTTAATTCGTTTTCATGCAAAAAAAAACTGTTGAGCCAGTTCACAATCGATTCCGGTTCTGCCATTCTGCCTTCGCCAACCAACCCGCTGGCTAATTCCCCGTTTTCTACAGGGATAATATGGTTACCAAAAGTCTTTAAGGTTTCCAGGTTTTTTTTTGTAGTTGCATGATGCCACATGTCTTCATCCATAGCTGGTGCTGCCACAACCGGGCAGGTAGCTGAAAGATATACAGCCATCAGTAAATTATCACAGATACCACCAGCCATTTTAGCCAATGTATTGCAGCTTAACGGAGCAATCAACATTACATCGGCCCAGCGGCCCAGCATTACATGATTAGCCCAGGAATCATTTTCGGCAAGGTCAACCAATACCGGATTTTTTGACAGCGTAGATAAAGAAAGTGGTGTTACAAAATCCTTCGCAGCCGAAGTCATCACAATCTTTACCTGGGCACCGGCTTTTACCAGCAGGCGGGTTAAAACTGCAGCCTTATAAGCCGCAATACTGCCCGTAATACCTAATAAGATTTTTTTATTCTGTAACATAAAAAGCCCCACAACAGTTTTACTGATTGTGGGGTTAAAATTATGACTTCTTAACTAAATAAGATGCTAAATAATTGCTCAGATTAACTGAACAGGTCTTCGTCATTTCTACGGAAGTAAACTTTATCTTCCATAAATTCCTGGGTAGCCAGCAAAGCCGGGTTGGGCATACGCTCGTAAGCTTTAGAAATTTCAATCTGCTCTTTGTTCTCATGAATTTCTTCCAGGCTGTCGGTATGGCTTGCAAATTCCTCCAGTTTGCTATGCAATTCTTCTTTCAAAGCAATGTTTATCTGGTTAGCTCTTTTTGCAATGATGGCAATAGACTCATACAGGTTGCCGGTTTTTTCTTTAATATCAGATAATTTTTTGGGTTCTACTACGCTGCTGGTATTAGCGCTTAGCTGCCGTCTGAGTTTGCTCATATTTTATAGCTTTAATGTTATTTTTACTTTGATTACTGAAATTTTCTGCTTCTTTTAATAATTTGCTGTCCGGATAGCGGTCTACAAAGTCCTGGTATTCCGATATAACTTTTTCAAAACGCTCAATCTGTTTGTCCTCGTAACTCAGTTTTGCAAATTTATAATACGCTTTTACCGTTTTCATTTTGTATTCCTCTCCCTTTAATGATTCGGGATAGTTATTGGTTAAATTGGTAAATGCAAGAGCTGCAGCCCGGTATTGCCCCATATTGTAGTACAGTTCAGCTGCCCTGTGCTCTTTCATTTCGAGTTTTGCCCTGCACTTATCAATAATTTCTGTTGCTTCTTTATTTCTTTCAGAGCCCGGATGAGTATTGATAAAAGTCTGCATCATACCCATTGCCTTTATCGTATTTACCTGTTCAAGTTCCAGCTTGGGCGATTGTTTGTAAAAACAAAATGAACGCATATAATCAACTTCTTCGGCCTTGGTACTGTTTGGAAAAACCTCCAGAAATCCCTTAAACAGGTTTTCAGCATCAGCATAGCTTTTCATGTAATAAAAACAATAAGCGTCTTTATAATATAATTCCTCAAATTTTAATGTGCCTTTAAAAACAGGGAAAAGTTCTTCATAAAGTTCCTGGGCAATTTTATACTTCCCTTTACTGTAATATTGATCGGCCATCTTCAATTTATACTCATAATCCTTACTCTTGGTAACCTTGTTGTATTTATTGCACGATGGCACCAAAATCAAAATAAATACAGTTGCCAGAAATAGTTTAAATAATCTCATAAAGGATGCAAAATTAACGTAAATAACTTAAAAATGCTTTTAAATATCCGGAATGTCAAAAAACCAGCGTTAATGATTTGATAAAGCAGGTTTTTGCATGTTTAAAATAAGTAACCCCTCCGATAATCGGAGGGGTTACTTATTTTAAACTATTTATTTTATTAATTACATTTAATATCTACGGAGTTTTTATCTCCTGCACCTATTCCATTACAATTGGTTATAACTCTGTCTGCACTTATGCCCTCTTTTTCAATCAGGTAAATTTTAATTAATTCCAGTCTTTTCTGGCAATTAGCCTGAGATGCTTTAGAAGTTTCTGGATAACCATTTATTGTAATTGTACAAGTTGGGTTAGCTTTCAACTTAGCAGCAACTGTAGCCAGCATATTTCTGTTATCATTTGATAAACCACTTGTATTGCCTTTGTAAATTAGAGTTGGGTAATCGCAAGGGCAACTTGGAGGTGTAACTACTACATCCTTAGGATATTTGCAGCATTCTGGATCAGGGCATTTACCTACACCTTCAGCATTAACTGGCTGACACTCTGTTGGAGTAATCAATTGCTTATCCTTACAATCAGGTACACCGTCGCCATCGGTATCTCTGGTTACACCATGTGTATCAACCGGGCAACCGGCAGGTGTATTTGGTTCTCTGTCTAAATGATCGCAAACGCCGTCGCCATCTGCATCATTACAATCATTTTTAGGTATTTTAACCCAGCGGTGATTTCTTAGTTCATCATATGCATAATCCAAAGGATTGATCCACCATAATGGTTCAACAGCTCTTCCACCAAGGTTTAAATTTAAACCGATTGAAGTATAGTTGTATGAATCAAAATCACGGGTTAAAGAAGCATCACCCCAGGCATGTTCCTGCCAGCGTTGTCCATCCAAAAGATCAGTTTTTACAAAACTCCACCTGTCTTCAATAGCCAGGTTTACTCTTTTACCGAGTTTAATGGCAATTCCAAACAAAACTGTAAGAGATGGTTTTAAGGTTTTGGTTCCTAAAATCGGTCTGCGGCTGTTTTCATTTTCTGCAGATGTTTCATAGCTTTTGTCCATTCCGGCTTTTAAATCTTTGCGAATATCATTGCGCTTTTTGTAAGTACCCGGTCCGTATTTGGTGTAAACATTTTTAAATAAAGTATTGTAGTTATTGCCTGCAGCATCCAAAGCATTTACTTTTGTTTCAAAAGCAGTTATACCGGCACCACCGCCACCATAAAGTACAATACCAGTCTTTTGCTTATGAAAACGAATGTTATTTAAAGTAATAATTCCCTGCAAGCTAAGGTCCTGTAACCTGGTTTGATAGTTATAATAAACCACATCATTTACTCCTTTTTCATTACCTGCATTATCTGTAAAAACAGTACGGCCGGTAGTATAAGCATTCTTTAATGCATCTGGAGCAAAATAACGCCTGCCTACCGGTAAGTTTTTATTCCAGGCTGGGTTTTTTAAATAGTTTTCAGCCTCATTATAATTCAAGCCCTGGCCTTTTGCATTTAAATACTGCAGGCGTAAAGAGAATACATAACCGAAAGCTTTGCGTATATGTGCCTCAAAATTCGGAAATGTGAATGGGGTAACCGATACATCACCACTTATTGTAAACATCCCGATTGATGCTCCAATTTCCCACATATTGCGTGGTTTTGCAGGAAAATTATACGTTCCTTCCCAAAATTGATTTTGCTGATTCATTTTCTTTTTAGATATCACTGAAGAGTCATAGACACTTCCGGCTCCACCAACCTGTGCACTAACACCTGTTGCCAGAAACATAAATAATATTGCCAAAAAGAACCGGTAATTTTTCGTTCCCATAATCTGTTAATTAAGATAATTTTTAATACGTATTTGTTAATCTTACAGCAAAAATATCAATTATGACCTAATAATCAAAGTTATTTAATTATTTATTTGGCTGATAGCTGATTTTTTACGATAATTTATTTTGAAGACACGGATATTAGTACTTTCGTTGCATATACAATAAATTACTTTTACCGTATATAAACCTAGTTTAATATTACCGGAATTAATATATGAATTTTATTAATAACATAATTGGTCCCGAACTTAAAATTTTTGAAAAAAAGTTTGCCGAAGCAGTTAAAAGTGAAACGCTTTTACTGGATACCATCATGAAAT
>JANMWP010000610.1:0-3746 GCA_031394065.1 Chitinophagaceae bacterium | reverse complement strand
TTTTCATGCATCATCAATGCTTTTTTGCCCACGGCTAAAATGTTTTTTGGATTATTCCGGTCTAAAGCAACAATGGAAGGTTCGTTTACCACAATTTCGTCATTATGAATAATGAGGGTATTTGCCGTACCAAGATCAATTGCAATTTCTTGTGTGAAAAAATTAAAGAGGCCCATATTTTTTTGTGTGAAAAAGTATTTAAATCAATGGCAGCAAAGTTGGTGGAAAATATTTGAATTAACAACGGCAAACCCTTTATTTTTCAACATTTTACCGAAACTTTTGCATTGGCCGGTTTTGGTAAAGAAAACTGTGAGCCGGTTTTAGGTAAACAGCAGGTAACTAAAATTGAATTTGTGATTTATCAACCCCGAAAAATGTGGTTTATTGCTGCTCAAAAGACCCTTCTTTAAATTCATAGCCAATATCTGTACGGTAATACATGCCTTCAAAATCCAGCTGCTCCAGCATATAGTTTGATTGCTCAACAGCTTCGGTAATATTTTCACCAAATGATGTAACAGCAAGCACTCTGCCGCCATTGGTAACAATTTCATTGCCCTCTTTTATTGTTCCCGAATGAAAAATAATCGTACCCTCCAGCAAAGTATCTTCCAATCCGTTTATTATTTTTCCTTTTTTATAATCGCCGGGATAACCACCACTTACAGCCACCACCGTCGCGGTGGCCCGGTCATCGGTTTCAATTTTTATTTCATTAAGCCGTTGGTCTGCAGTTGCAATCAATATTTCAACCAGGTCGTTTTTAATACGGGGTATTACCACTTCCGTTTCCGGGTCGCCCAGGCGGCAATTGTATTCAATCACATTAGGTTCTCCATTGTCGTTCATCAAACCCAAAAAGACAAAACCTTTGTAGTCGAGTTTGTCTTTTTTAAACCCGGCAATGGTTGGTTCAATTATTTTTTCTTTTACCTTTTGCAAAAAATCTGCTGTAACAAAAGGCAGTGGGCTTACAGCACCCATACCGCCTGTATTGAGCCCTGCATCTGCCTCTCCCACTCTTTTATAATCTTTTGCTTCGGGTAATAAAACATAATTTTCACCATCAGTTAAAACAAATATGCTTAACTCAATTCCTTTTAAAAATTCTTCAATCACGACTTTTTTACCGGCCTCTCCAAATTTCGACCGCAATAACATCAGTTCAAATTCTGCCGTAGCTTCCAGGTAGCTCTGGCAAATCAACACACCTTTGCCGGCAGCCAACCCATCAGCTTTTAAAACAATGGGCAGCGATTGTGCTTTTATATACTCAACCCCTTCCAGGTATTTATCCGCAGTAAATTCACCATAAGCAGCAGTGGGTATATTGTGCCTTTTCATAAAGGCTTTTGCATAGGCTTTGCTGCCTTCTAATTGCGCTGCTTCTTTTGACGGACCAATTACTTTTAAATTTTCGAATCCTTTTTTATTTTTAAAATAATCATAGATGCCTTTTACCAGTGGTTCTTCAGGTCCTACCAGAATAATGTCTATTGCATTTGCCAAACAGGCTGTTGCCATGGCATCAAAATCAGATACTGCAATTGGTAAATTAGTACCACATAAAGCTGTGCCGGCATTGCCCGGTGCAATAAATAAGCTGGTGCACAATTGGCTTTGGTTTAGTTTCCATGCCAAGGTATGCTCCCGCCCACCGGAGCCTATTAAAAGAATATTCATTGATAGTTCGAATTAAGGGGGTTAACCAAGGTTCGCAAATTAAAATTCTAAAGCCGGTTTTCATAATATATTTTAAAAAGACTGCAACATCTCCATTTTTCTTAATCCCGCCACAGCGGGACAGGCTGTATCTTTTTTAAAATAGGTTCACCCAATTTGTTTATCCTAGACAGAAAATCACTATTTTGAGTAATTAAACCAACTAACAAGCATTTAAAAACTACAAAATCATGAGTGAACAAGCAGTAAAACAAAGTCATCCCAAAGGATTATGGGTTCTTTTTGGTACCGAAATGTGGGAGCGGTTTAACTTTTATGGTATGCGTACCATACTAACCTTATTTATCATTTTTGCTTTAAAGATGAGCGAAGAGCAGTCTTCCATTATCTATGGCGGATTTCTTGGCTTATGTTATTTAACGCCCATGTTAGGAGGTTTTATTGCCGACCGTTTTTTGGGAAACAGGATCTGCATCATGCTGGGTGGATTGATGATGGCTACCGGACAAATGTTACTCTTTATCAGTGCTACCACATTCAGCTCTAACCTGGAGCTAGCCAGAACATTACTGTATATAGCCTTGGGTATAATTATTTTAGGCAATGGTTTTTTTAAGCCTAATATTTCCAGTATGGTAAGCAATCTTTATCCAAAAGCCGAAAGGAATAAACTAGATACTGCTTTTACTATTTTTTATATGGGCATAAACCTGGGAGCTTTCTTAGGCCAGTTAATTTGCCCTTTGATAGGAGATGTTGTTGATAAAAGCGGTGTAAGAGATATTTATGCATTTAAATGGGGTTATTTGGCGGCGTCCATTGCTATGCTTATTGGTGTAACTACTTTCTTTTTACTGAAGGATAAGTATGTTAGAACTCCGGAAGGCAGGCCCATCGGAGGATTACCATCAAAAAACGCGGCAGAAGACTACGAGGAGGGTGAAGCTCAAAAAGCAAGTTTTTCATCGAAATCACTCGCTATTGCAGTAGCGGTCTTCATAGGATTAGGTCTCCTTTTCTTTTATGTTTTTGGGCAAAATGTTATCTATTCAATCATATACGCCAGTGGTATAACGCTGGCGGGTTTAATTATTTCTGATAGCTCCATTACAAAAGTTGAACGTGACAGGATCTTAGTGATATATATTGTTTCCTTCTTTATCATTTTCTTTTGGGCAGCTTTTGAACAGGCTGGTTCATCACTTACTTTTATTGCCAATAACCAAACAGACCGGAACTTTTTTGGATGGAATATGCCTCCTTCCATGGTACAGATCTTTAATGGTCTTTTTGTAGTTGCTTTTGCAGTACCATTTAGTATTTTATGGGACAAGTTAAGAGCAAAAGACAGGGAACCGATTTCGCCTTTTAAACAAGCTATTGGTTTGGCCTTAATTGCATTGAGTTATTTCATTATCGCAAATAATGTAAAAGGCTTAGGCACTGCCGGTTTATTGGCAATACACTGGTTAATTCTGCTTTACCTGATACAAACTTTTGGAGAACTTTGTCTATCGCCAATTGGCCTTTCATTAGTAGGTAAACTCTCTCCTAAAAGATTTTCATCTTTATTGTATGGTGTGTTCTTTTTATCAAATGCTTCGGGTTATGCATTGGCAGGTACATTAGGATCTATTATGCCGGCAACCGGTGAAAAATTTACAAAAGCAAAAGAATTAGGGATTGACCTGCAAGGCATTTTAGACAAAACCATTACTCCATCAGCCGAACAATTAAAATTATTAGCCGAAAATAAAATAAGAGCTTTCAACCCGACTTTTGCAGGATTTACCATCCACAATCTATATGAATTCTTTATGGTGTTTGTTGCTTTGTGCGGTATTGCATCAATACTTTTATTTATGCTTACTCCAAAATTGAAGAAGATGATGCACGGTGTAAGGTAATTTCATTTCATATTTTTTAAAAGGCGACCTCAGAGTCGCCTTTTTTTATTTAACTTACTAATCTAAAATTATAAGCATGTGCAATTATACAAAAAATCCAAATGCCCTGCCGTTTTTTTTTTTTTGGGTAATTTTGGAACGGTTTTGTTTTTT
>JANMWP010000527.1:0-2672 GCA_031394065.1 Chitinophagaceae bacterium | reverse complement strand
GGTTTCATCGCTCATGATTGGTAAGTAAGCACCACCTGCAACGCATGCGCCCATTACGGCTGCAATTTGTGTAATGCCCATGGCACTCATCTTTGCATTGTTGCGGAAGATGCGGCCAAAATGTTCTTTATCGGGAAAAATTTCATCCTGCATGGGTAAGAAAACACCGGCGCTATCAACAAGGTAAATGACCGGTAAATTATTTTCCATGGCAATTTCCTGCATGCGTAAATTCTTTTTGCCGGTAATGGGAAACCAGGCACCTGCTTTTACAGTTTGATCGTTGGCAACAATTACACACTGCCGGCCACTTACGTAACCAATACCACTTACAGTGCCACCGGCAGGGCATCCGCCTTCTTCGGGGTACATATCAAAACCGGCGAATGCGCCAATTTCAACAAATGGTTTATCTGCATCGCATAAATAAACAATTCGCTCACGGGCAGTTAATTTGTTCCGCTCTTTTTGTTTGGCGGCCGATTTTTTACCTCCGCCTTCGTAAATTTTTTCCAGATGCTGCTTAACCTGGCTCCATGCCAGTTTCATCACATCTTCATTCTTATTAAATTCTAAATCCATAGTTAATAGTTGATGGTTAATAGTTGATGGTTAATAGTTAATAGTAAGAGTTCAAGTATGGGTGCATTTAAAATTGTCGCAAGGGTTGCCAACCTTTAAAAAGTCTATTTCAACTTAAAAGCTCTTTTATGAAGGTTGGCAACCCTTTAATCCGCTGCGACAATTTTAAATGCACCCTCAAGTATTGTATTCGGTTTTAATTAATCAGGAAACTGTAAATTTGGTCAGCTTCCATTAACCATGAACTATTAACCATTAACTACCTGCAAAAATATGGCTAATGAAATTAACCGCATATTAAAACTCTTTGCCGATCTGTAGCATGGCGATTGCTGGGTAGGCACCAATTTTAAAGAAGTGCTGCATGGAGTTGGGGCAGCTGATGCTGTGAAAAATATTTCGGGCAGCACAAACAGCATCTGGCAACTGATTGCTCATATTACTTACTGGCGCAGCCTGGTTGTAAACCGGCTTACGGGTAGTGATAACCCACCACCATTTCCCGATTTTCTTTTACCAGAGATTTGTAACGAAGATAACTGGCGACAGACCCTGCATGATTTTGAAGCAGCCTATCATTTACTACGTAATGCCATCCATCATTTTAATGAAGAAAATTTAGATAAGCCATCACCCAAAAAAGGGCAAACCTTTTATGAATTGATGATGGGTTGCCTGCAACATGATGCCTATCATCTGGGGCAGATGATGTTGCTGAAGAAAACTGCTTAATAAAATCCGGTTAACTCATATTTTCAAGATATTTATAGCCACTGCCGGTATTAAGCAGCAACACTTTTTCATCAGCATCAATTAATTTTTGCTGCTTAAGTTGAGTGAGTGCTTTCCAGGTAGCAGCGCCTTCAGGCGAAATGATGATTCCTTCTGTTTCAGCAATTTCTTTTACGCCTGCAATTATAGCTGATTCACTTACTGCAATTGCTGTTCCACCCGATTCATCCAAAACATCTAACATCATATTCATGCCAAAAGGGTATGGCACTGCTAACCCGTTAGCAATGGTTGCATTTGGAGTGAACATATTTTTCCAATTTTGCCGGTCTTTTAAAGCATATAAGAGGGGCGAACAATTTTTTGACTGTACAGCAAACATTCGTGGTAAAGGTCCTGTTATCCATCCCAAAGATTTCATTTCTTTAAATGCTTTCCAGATGCCGATTAAACCGGTACCGCCACCGGCGGGATAAATGATAACATCAGGAAGCTGCCATTTAAAATGCTCCGCAATCTCATATCCCATTGTTTTTTTTCCTTCCAGCCGGAATGGCTCTTTAAGGGTAGACATATCAAAATATTGCCCTTCTTTATTTAACTCAGCACATTTTTTTGCACAATCGTTTATCAATCCATTAACCAGTACAACCCCTGCACCATAGAGGTTACATTCCTGTTTAAATACAGAAGGGGTGTGTGCAGGCATTACAACTGTACATTTAATATCAGCCTTTGCACAATAAGCAGCCAGGGCTCCTCCTGCATTTCCGGCAGTTGGAATTATACATTGTTTAATGCCCAGTTCTTTTACTTTTGAGATAGCCACACTTATTCCTCTTGCTTTAAATGAGCCGGTTGGATTGTATGATTCATCCTTCATGTGCAGATCAGAAAATCCATGCCTTTCTGCCAGTTTTTGTAATGGGATTACCGGAGTCATTCCTTCTCCAAGGCTCACAATATTTTCCTTTTTAAAAACCGGCAATAGTGAACTGTAGCGCCAGATATTGTTTTGATGTGTTTGAATAGTTGATTTAGAAATATTTTCATTCAGATCATAATCCACTGCCAATGGCTGGTTACAGCAGCTTGCATATGCGTTAAGCTCTTTTATATTATATTCCTTTTTGCAATTGGAACAGGAAAGGCTTGTGGCTAAACTGAACGGTTTGGTTGTTGTTAACATGCTGTAAAAATACCTGTGAAGTTATAACTAACAACAATCAATTATATTATAGACTATAACCTGTGGTTATACTTCATTTTTACAAAAACGAATGAAGGCTTTGTTAAGTTCATTGTTATCTGTACCATGCCGCTGTATAAAAAAGAAATTGCGGACGATTTGAAAGTTT
>JANMWP010000358.1:0-2272 GCA_031394065.1 Chitinophagaceae bacterium | reverse complement strand
TTCAGAACTTCCAAATATGCACCATGCCCACTGCTGGCAAATATGGTTTTAGCAGGAAGATTGGGAGTTAAAACCGGTGAAGGATTTTATACTTATACTGCGGGAAGTAAAGATCTGGTAGTAAGTGAGCGGTTCAGAAAGTAAAAACTATTCTGCCAAACATATAAATGAATCACTACGACGTCATCATCATCGGCGCAGGCCCAACAGGCTTAATGGCAGCTGTTCAGCTGGCCAGGTTCAATATTAATTTTTTAATTGTAGATAGTAAAGACGGGCCAACCGAACAATCCAGGGCCATCGTTATCACAGCCCGTAGCATGGAAATTTACCAGCAGCTGGGTATTAGTGATACTGCTATTGAACAGGGAAGGTTCATCACCGAATTTGCCATTTTTGTAAAAGGAAAACAAAAAGCAATGGCCACCGTTGGTGCATTTGGAAAAGGCCTTACAGACTTTTCTTACCTGCTTGCTTTTGAACAAAGTAAAAATGAAAAACTGCTGGTAAAAAAACTGGCATCTTACAACACGGAAGTTTGCTGGAATATCAAACTGGAAAATATTTTACAACAACCAGAACAGGTTGAAGTGCATCTTAAGCATTTATCAAAACCGGATGAACCCATTGAAAAAGTATCAGCTAAATATATCATCGGATGTGATGGCGCAAGCAGTGTAGTTCGTCATCTGCTTAATTTCAGTTTTAAAGGCGGCACTTATGAAAAACAGTTTTATGTTGTTGATACAAAATTAAAATGGGCAGAGGGTTTTAATAAACTGATACTTTGCCCCAGCCGTAAAAATTTCTGTGGTTTCTTTCCCATGGCGGGTTCCAATACACACCGCATCATCGGCACTGTTCCCAAAGCATTAAATGAGCGTACTGGTCTTGGTTTTGATGACCTGGAATAAGACATTAAATAAACGGTAGGATTTCCGATGGAAATAGAAAATATGAACTGGTTCTCGGTTTATAAATTGCATCACCGCAGTGTGGACACTTTTAAAAAAGGAAATGTTTTTTTAGCAGGAGATGCAGCTCATATACACAGCCCGGCTGGCGGACAGGGAATGAACACCGGTTTGCAGGATGCCTATAATCTTACCTGGAAAATGGCGCTGGTATTAAAACAAATTGCCGGCGAAAAATTACTGGAAACCTATAATGAAGAGCGCCTGCCATTTGCCAAATGGTTATTAAAATTTACCGACCGGTTTTTTGGCATAATGACGAGTAGCAATATTTTTATCTCCTGGGTGCGAAATAATATTTTGCCAACATTGCTCAAATTCTTTTTTAGCAGGTCATTTATAAGGCCCATTATGTTCCGGACCCTTTCGCAAATTCAATGGAGTTATAAAGCTTGTTCAATTTCACAAAATAAGTCTGCACAAAAATTAAAATTTAAAGCCGGTGACCGGCTTCCGTTTGTATTGATAAATAATGAAACTGTTTATAAACTGCTTACTGAGCCTGCATTTCACCTGCTCATCATCGGCGATACAAAAACAGTGAACACAACTGAATTTGTAAAACCTGTAACACTTGATATAGAAGCCTGGAAACCTTTTGGCGTGCTGAAGCCTTTATATATTTTAGTAAGGCCTGATAATTATATCGGGTTGATAGCAGACGAAATAAATGATGAAATACTGAATACTTATTTACAGCATCATTGTTGTTTTACTGATTGCTAAACTTTGCCAAAGTTGCCCTACCTTTAAATTGGCTTTTTTAAAACAGAAAACAAATTCAGATGGATAGAAAATACTGGGAAACGATTGCTCCAAAATATGAAACAGAAATTTTTGATGTTTTGCAAAATGATAAGTCGGGCAGTATTGTTGCAGCCATTGATGCAATGTCTTCTCCCGAAAAAACAATTATAGATATTGGCTGTGCAGTTGGCAAATGGATACCGGTACTGGCACCTAAATTTAAAAGGATAATTGCCGCAGATATCTCTGCTAAAAACCTGCAGATTGCAAAAGAAAAATATGCCGATATTGAAAATGTAGAATACCACAGGCTGGATATGTCGGCCGATGACCTGACGGTAACGCCCTGCGATACCGCCATCTGCATCAATGCCATCCTCACCCACTCGCTTGAAAAAAGGATCAATTTCTTTCAGTCGCTTTCACTTTGCTTACATGCCGGTGGCGAACTGGTATTGGTTGTTCCTTCGCTGGAATCAAAATTATATACAAACATTATTGCCGACAGGTGGAATGTAGATGATGCAGAAAATGATAAAGCACCTGAACCC
>JANMWP010000499.1:0-10147 GCA_031394065.1 Chitinophagaceae bacterium | reverse complement strand
TGATGTGCCCACTGCAAACGCAACAGGTTTTGGTGCTGCAGCCGATGATTATATGGAACGGGGCATTGACCTGAATGAACAGCTGATCATGAATAAACCGGCTACTTTTTTCTTTAAAATGAATGGCGAAGCCATGACTGGCAGCGGTATACAACGGGGCGATGTATTGATTGTGGACCGCTCCATAAAAGCTGCCAATGGCAAAATAATCGTGGCTGTGGTGGATGGAGAAATGGTTGTGAGACGTTATTCGCAAACAATGAATAAAGTTTTGCTGTTGCCCGAAAATGAAAAATTTAAAGCGATTGAGGTTGGAGAATTTATGGCCTACCAATGCTGGGGCGTTGTAACCTGTACCATACATATTATGGACAATACGCTGCTGGCTTTTTTGAATAACAGTAAATAAAATCTGGTATGAAAGGCATTGTAGATTGTAACAGTTTTTATTGCAGTTGCGAAAGATTATTTAAGCCGCACCTGGATGATAAACCCGTTGTTGTATTGAGTAATAATGATGGCTGTATTGTATCCCGCAGTGATGAAGCAAAAAACTTAGGCGTTAAAATGGCTGGACCGTATTTTTTAGCAAAGCCATTAATTGAAGAACATAATGTGGCTACTTTTTCATCAAACTATAATTTGTATGGCGACCTTAGCTGGCGGGTGATGGAAACATTACGGATAATGCTGGGTACCCAAAATGTAGAAGTATATTCTGTTGATGAAGCTTTTATTGAGCTTGATGAACAACAGGGAGATGACTTGGAAAAAATTGGCTTACACATCCGGGAAACAGTAGAGCAATGGACGGGCATAAAAGTATCGGTTGGTATTGCGCCAACAAAAGTGTTATCGAAAGTGGCCAATCATCTGGCTAAAAAAAATAAAACAGCAACACAATGTGTGGTGCTGTTGGATACTCCGGAAAAAATAAATACGGCCTTACAGAACACGCCCGTAAATGAAATTTGGGGTGTAGGTTTTCAATATGCACAAAAACTTACCGGCATGCATGCTGTGTTTACGGCCTACGATCTTAGCCGCAAGTCACCGGAGTGGGCACATAAAAATTTAGGCGGTGTGGTGGGCATACGTTTGGTAAAAGAATTAAGAGGCGAGCCAGTGAACACAATGGAAAAAGAACTGACCGTAAAAAAAATGATTGCCACCACCAGGATGTTTGGTCACACGGTAAAAAATATTAAGGATATTAAGGAAGCCATAGCAACCTATACAGCCAAAGCTGCAGAAAAATTACGACGGCAACACAGTGCAGCTAATACCATCAGCATTTTTGTTGTAGCCAAGGGACAAAATCACAATATTGATTTCAGGCATGGAGAAAGTATTGGCAGTTATACCAGGCTGGCCATTGCTACATCTGCTACGCATGAACTGATAAAACCTGCAGTGGAACTGGTTGATAAGATATTTGTACCCGGCACATTGTATAAAAAAGCTGGCGTAATGTTAAGCGGCCTGGTGCCTGATGAAACCATACAGGGCAATTTATTTAGCGAAGAAAAGCACAACGGCAAACGCTTATTGATGAGCATGGTAGATAACGTAAACTTTGCCATGCGGGACGATATGATAAAATTTGCCGCATCGGGTACCAAAAAAAATTGGAAAATGAGGATGGAAATGCGTAGCCCAAGATATACCACCCGCTGGGATGAATTGTTTGAAATAAAATGAAGCCCCAAACCCCTGAAGGGGCTTATTAGCACTTCATTATCTCAAGAATAATTAAATAATAAAACTGTATGTTTTCTAAAAGAGCGTTAAATTATTATTCTGCTTAGAATCCCCCTTTAGGGGGTTTGGGGGTTGAATAAAAGTTGGTTTAATTAAATCCAGCCCCAGTTCCTTATTCATCTTATCAACCAAATAAACAGTTAATTCCGGCGATGTTGCTTCATCATGCATGTGCATGAAAAAATATAACTCTTCCATACCCTTATCCAGCCAGTATTTCATTCGCTTAATCCATTCATCTATTCTTGTATAATCAGTTGCATGTAAACTATTCCCCACATAACGGATAAATGTTTTAGGAACCGTAAGGTGCATATGGGCACAATCTCTTCTGCCGGCGGTATCGGTAATTACAGCCCCAATATTTAATGCGGCAAGCGTAGAAAATAATTCTTCGGCTATATCAGGTTTAGCAAACCAATCCGGGTGACGCACTTCCATAAAAAACTGCAGATCGGTTGGCAGCGATTTTAAAAATTCAAATAACTCTTCTTTTCTTTTTGGCGCAAAAGTTTCGCTTACCTGTATAAATATGGGGCCCAAATGTTCTCCAAAAGCAACAATACCTCTGAAGAATTCATTCATGATAAAATCTTTCCCTTTTAAACTGCCCCGATGCGTTACACCCTGGTACATCTTGGGGCAAAATTTAAAATCTTTCTTTGCTGCTTTAGCTGCCCATTTTTTTATTCCGGCTTCGCCATATACTTTATAGTGTGTGGCATTTAATTCAATACTATTGTAATGTTGCACGTAATGTTCCAGAAAATCTTTTTCCTTTGCTTTTGGGGGATAAATTTTACCCACCCATTCTGTTCTTCCCCATTTGGCGCAGCCTATATATACTTTGGGTTCTTTTACAGGTTTACCTTTCAGAATAGCCTTATTAAAAGCAGGTTCGGCCTTAAGGCTAAAATCAATCTTACTCAATTCATCTTCCGGTACACGTCCAAAATCCATGATGCTGCTGTTTTATATATGTCATTAAAAGTAGTCGGTTTTTTATGATCGCATATACAGATTTCAATTTAAATCCATTTTCTCCCTTTTGGTATATGTAAATTTTTATACATATATGGGCTGATAGAATAATAATTATCCCTATTCCCCATTAATAAAATAACCAATATCCATTTTGGCACGGTTTTAATAACATACTAATTATTAAAAACAAATAAAATGAAGAATCTATCAAACAACAACTTTAAGGCAAACATGCCTGATGAGCTTAAATTCAGCAAAACCACATCAGCTTTAGCTAAAAAGCCAAGTTATATCTATACTGAAGCAGATTTAGGGGAAGGCATCCTGGATATAGGAATATCAGCATAATGCAATTGTAATAACCACCTCCCGCCACCTTTAAAACGTGCATGTTTTATTGTACGATAATCGGCATTCTTTAACCTAACTTTTTACATAACCTGAATAACTGAAATCAGCTAATTTTGCCGCAAGGAAAAATTATGATTACAGCAAACAATAAAACCTGTGCAGTTATAGGCGCCGGTGTTTCAGGTCTTGCAGCAGCCATCCGCATGCGTAACAAAGGTTACGGGGTAACTGTGTTTGAAGCCAATTCTTTTCCCGGTGGCAAATGCTCCTCAGAAACTAAGGATGGTTACCGTTTTGATATGGGGCCTTCGGTTTTTACCATGCCACAATATGTAGATGAACTGTTTGAACTCTCTGGTAAAAATCCACGCAATCATTTCAATTATATTCCGCTCAACCCGGTTTATAAATATTTTTTTGAAGATGGAAGTTATTTAGATGCTTATCATGGTAAAGAAAAATTTGCCGAACAACTGGCAACCAAAACAAAAGACAAAAAAGAAGATATCATTAAATACCTTGATAAAACAGAAACCATTTACAACCTTACGGATGAAGTCTTCTTAAAAAATTCATTGCATCGTCTTAAGAATTTTTTTACCTGGCCTGTTTTAAAAGGTATTTTAAATTTTGGAAAGATTGGCGCTTTTGATACGATGAATGGCGCTAATCAAAAAGCATTTAAAGACAGCAGGCTTGTAAAGATATTTAACCGCTATGCCACATATAATGGTTCCAGTCCTTACTTATCGCCTGCCACACTAAATGTAATTGCACATGTTGAAATTGTAAAAGGTGCTTTTTATCCCGAAGGTGGGATGGTTAGCATTACAGGCTCACTTACACAACTTGCAAAAGATATTGGCGTACAATTTAATTTTTCAACCCCGGTAAGAGAGATACTGATCGCTGATAAAAAAATAACCGGTGTAAGAACTGATAACGAAACAGAACCTTTCGACATTGTTATCAGCAATATGGATGTGTACAACAGTTATAAAAAATTAATGCCCCATGTTAAACGTCCGGCAAAAACTTTGGATCAGCCAAAATCAAGTTCGGGCATTATTTTTTACTGGGGTATTAAAAAAGAATTTAAAGAACTGGGGCTGCACAATATCCTCTTCAGCGAAAATTATGAGGAGGAATTTAATACCATCTTCTCCAAAAAATGCATCTACCACGATCCTACTATCTATCTTAACATTACCAGCAAACATACCCCCTCAGATGCACCTCCGGGATGTGAAAACTGGTTCAGCTTTATTAATGTGCCCAACAACCAGGGGCAGAATTGGGATATGTTTATTACAGAAGCCCGTGAGCATATGATCCTTAAAATAAACCGGATGCTGAAAACAGATATCAGGCCACTGATAGCAAGTGAGATGGTTTTTGATCCAAGGGTCATTGAAAGCCGCACTTCCAGTGCCTTTGGTGCTATTTACGGCAACAGCTCCAACAATAAATTCGCTGCTTTTTTGCGCCATACCAATTTTTCAAAAGATATTAAAAACTTATACTTCTGCGGAGGTAGTGTTCATCCGGGGCCCAGTATACCTTTATGCCTGCTTTCTGCCAAAATCACTACCGATTTAATCAGGTAATATTGATAGCAGGCAGCTTATTTAGTTTAAATTTGCACACTTTACAAAAAGAAGCTGGCAAATAACTTCAGCATTAAACTATTACAAATAACAACGCCACAGAGAATGGGGTAAAACAACATGAGTAATCCGGTTATTATAGAAATACAAAACCTAACCAAAACTTTTAAAAATGCCACCGAACCGGCAGTTGACGGCATTTCTTTTTCTATAAACCGAAACGAAATTTTTGGCTTATTGGGACCAAATGGTGCCGGTAAAACAACCAGCATTTCTATCCTATGCGGTCTTTTTTCCGCCACTGGCGGAAAAGTATTGATTGATGGAAAAGATCTGCTTACAGAATTAGCTTCCGTAAAAAACATGATCGGTATAGTACCGCAGGATATTGCATTATACCCAACGCTCACTGGCCGTGAAAACCTGGCCTTTTATGGCAGCATGTACGGCCTGCACGGCAAAGATTTGAAAGATAAAATTGATACCTGGCTAAAAAAACTGGGTTTGATTGATGCATCAAACAGGCGTGTGTCAACATATTCCGGCGGGATGAAAAGAAGAGTAAATTTAATTGCCGGTGTTTTGCACAGTCCTGCAATTTTATTTTTAGATGAACCTACTGTTGGTGTAGATGTACAAAGTCGTAATGTAATTATCGAACACCTGAAAGAAGTGAATGCGACGGGCACTACCATTATATACACTTCTCATCACATGGAAGAAGCTGAAAATTTTTGTACCCGTGTTGCTATCATCGATCATGGGAAAATTTTAACCGAGGGAACACCTGCCGAACTGATTAGCCGTAATGCAGGATCTACCAACCTGGAAAATGTATTTTTAAATTTAACCAACCGAAAATTAAGAGACTGATGTTGAATAAATTACTGGCCACGGTTAAAAAAGAGATACTCCTGCTTTTGAGAGATAAGGTTGGGCTTTCTGTTTTATTCCTGATGCCGGTAGCGCTTATTTTAGTGATGACGCTGATACAGGATTCGGCCTTTAAATCCATCAACGAAAAAGGCATTCCCATTGTTTTTGTTAATAACGACAACGACTCTTTAGGTTACCAGATAAAGCAGGGTTTATTATCTAATGAGCTTTGCTACGTTAGCGATAGTATTGATGGAAAGCCCGCCAGCAACGAATCAGCCAGGAAAGCTGTAAGCGAAGGAAAGTTTCTTATTGGTATTGTTATACCAAAAGGTGCTACCGCATCCATCCGTAAAAATGTATCGGCACTGGTTGGCGAAACATTAAACGGAACAGACAGTTTGCAAAAACAACCCGACTCTGTTGAGATCATTATTCTTATTGACCCCGTTGCGAAAAAATCTTTTTTAACCGCTGTTACCAGCAACCTGCGTGAGTTTATTTCGGAAATAAAAACAAAGATCATGTTTC
This sequence comes from Chitinophagaceae bacterium, assembly GCA_031394065.1. Lineage (GTDB taxonomy): Bacteria > Bacteroidota > Bacteroidia > Chitinophagales > Chitinophagaceae > Ferruginibacter. The sequence continues at coordinate 4,037 of JANMWP010000499.1, read as the reverse complement.
AGACTTTTTCTGAACAGATTGCTGAAGTTATTCCCGATAAAAAAAATGCGCCAAAAAATTCTTATCAAAAATCGCAGATCATCTGCTACAAAGAAATTTATGCATCAACAGCAACCGAACAGATTGTTCCCAATGCTGTGCAGCACAATGTACCCGCCTGGACGATCTTTGCCATGTTCTTTATTGCCATACCCTTATCAAACAGCATCTTAAAAGAAAAAACTGAAGGCAGTGTGTTCAGGCTGCATACCATGCCTACACCTTATTTATTATTGATAAACGGAAAGATACTGGTGTATGTACTTGTTTGCCTTATTCAGTTTTTGCTGATGCTGGCTGTTGGCAAATTTCTTTTACCACAAATGGGTTTACCGGCATTGGTTTTAGGCAACAGCATGATGGGCATTTTTATTTTAACGCTGGCTACCGCTTTTGCAGCTACAGGATTTGGTGTTACCGTAGGTACTTTGGCTACAACCGATCACCAGGCAGCAATTATGGGCTCGCTTTCCATACTTTTGCTGTCGGCACTTGGTGGCATTTGGGTACCCAGTTATGTAATGCCCGAAGTGATGCGTAATATCAGTTCCTTCTCCCCATTAAACTGGTCGCTGGATGGTTTTTATAAATTATTTTTACGAGGCGGCGGCGTTGCTGATATTTTACCGGATGCAATAAAACTGATGATATTCTTTTTTGCAATGATGGGAATATCTTACCTCGCAAACCGTAAAAAAAGAACTGTTTAAAAATGAATACAAACATTATCATAGCAGAAATAAAAAAGTACATCGAAAATAATATACTGGCAGAAACAGTGCAGATTAATGCAGATACCAATTTAAAACAGGTGGGCATTGATTCTTTTTCCACTGTTGAGATCATCCTTTTTATAGAACGCAGATTTGGCGTTTCAATCCCCGATGAAAAACTGGTGCCGGATAATTTTAAAACCATTCAGGCACTTGCCGCAACAGTGGTGGAACTGATGCCAGACGCATCTTAAAGATCAATAGCATGACACCTTTCTCTAAAGCTGATCTTCCTGAAAAAGTAATCTTAAGCGGCGCAGATTGTTTTCACCTGGTACTGGATAAACATGCGAAAAAACATGGCGCAGGCGGTAATGTAATGCGAAAAGTATTTTATTTTTCCGGCGCTCTGCCATTTGAAAAGATAGACAACATCCTGAGAAGTTCGCCGATTATTTACTGGCTTTGTAATATTAAACTGGCGCATGGATTCTTATTAAAAAAGCCCTGCTGGAAATATACCGACAGTGGCAGAGAGATCATCCTTCGCCGACATGATGCAAAAAATGAAAATGAAATTCCTGAAATTATTTTAACAAGAGATATCACGATAGAGTCGGGAAGATTTATCGAAGCCGATCTTATTTATTATCCTTCCGGCAGCTGTGCATTTGTTTTATCCTGGAACCATATATTGCTTGATGCAAAGGGAACAACACTGCTGTTTGAACATTTGAATCATATCTCAGAAAATAAGCCGTACAATTTTAATATTTTTTTTCCGGCTAAAGAAAAGACAACAGCAATCGTCACTCACATTCGGAATATGTACAAGGTTAAAAAATTTGTACAAACATCCTCCCGGCCACCGGTTTATTCAATTGCCGATGCAGGCACAAAGCACAGTGATGATAAAACACTGGACAAAATAATTTCTTTTACTGTTTTAGAAACTGAAACAATAAGTGCCAATGCAATCAAGGCTGGCTCACGCTTTGGGCCAACTCTGTATTTTATTGCCTGTTGCTCACATGTAATATATGCACTGAACCGGCAAAAAAATAAACCGGGAGATTTATGGTTCCCTGTACCTTACGACGGAAGACTGAAAGGTGCAGCAGGCCCTCTCATTTCAAACTGTGTTTCTTTTTTATTTTACCGCCTCACCAAAGAAGATTTGAACAATGTACCGCAAACCGTAAAATGTTTGAGTGAGCAGATGAAGGCACAGATTAAAGACCGCATTCCGCAGAAATATACCATGTTCCTGAATATGATGCGCCACATACCATTGTGGTTGTATTATTTTTTGATAAGCCGCACAGGCAAAGGAGTATTTGCAAGTTTTCTATACACTTCTACCGGCGATAATTTCAATGACCTTAAATCTTTATTTGGCGAACCACTCAGTAAACTTACCATGACGCCGGCTTTAACTTTTCCTCCAGGATTAACTTTTGTTTTTTTAAAACACGATCAGGCACTTGATATAAATATTGCTTACTCACCCGAAATTATCAACCACAATGAACTACTTTTAATTGAGCAAAAATTAAAAGAAATTTTACTTAACAGGTAAGCATGGAAACTGTTCTGCATACAGATGTTGTTGTTTTAGGAGGCGGCTCGGCAGGTGTTTCGGCGGCTGTAGCTGCCGCCCGTAGAGGCTTACGGGTTATGCTTATTGAGCGTAATGCTTACCTGGGCGGAAAAGCAACTGCTGCAGAAGTAGGTACCATTTGCGGATTATATCATTTCAGTAAAACTGAAAAATCGGAATATATAGTAAAAGGTTTTGCAAGAGAATTTGCCGAAAAATTACGGGTACAATCAAATACTTCTCCACTGTTCAGCCCTGAAGGTGTTCATTATTTACCATACCATGTTGAAGCATTTAAAGACATATGCCTTGATTTAATAAACGAACATAAAATTTCAATTTACTTCAATGCAGTGTTGGAACATGTTACTGTTGAGGAGCAGAAACTAAAATCCGTTCACATCATTGCAGCAGGTAACCCGGTTACCATTAATCTGCATGCGCTTGTTGATTGCTCGGGCGATAGTGTAATAAGTCAGGCAACAAATTTACCCCTGATAAAAAGCGAAAACTACCAGGCAGCCGCACAGGTTTTTACAATGCAGGGCGTTGCAGAAGAAAATGAATTTAAGCTGGGCATGATTATGATGAAGGCATTACGATCTGCTATTGACAATAATATTTTAGGTGATTTTTACGACCGGGTTTATGTTGTGCAGGGTTCTTTAAAAAATAATTGCGTTAACCTTAAAATCGGTATCCCGTTGGCAGTTACTTATGCCCCCGGAAATTTGCAGGAGCTTAGAACCGTTGCCCTCAGTTTTGTTGAGAACCTTTCGCAGTTTTTAATTAATCATGTGGATGCATTTAAAAATGCAAGCCTCGTTCATATTGCCCCCGAAGTGGGAATCAGAATCGGCCAACGCAGCACCGGAAAATATCTGCTGCTGGAGGAAGATGTATTAAGCTGTAAAAAAAATAACGATGCAATTGCCAATGCATCCTGGCCCATTGAAATATGGGAACAAAACAGGCGGGTAAATATGCGTTACTTTAAACTAGATGATTTTTACCAGGTACCCGCAGGTTGTTTGCAATCAACCAGTATTGATAATTTATTTTTTGCTGGCCGCAATATTTCTGCAACAGATGCTGCCATTGCCAGTGCCAGGGTTATGGGCATTTGTTTACAAACAGGCTATGCTGCTGGGTGCATGGCTGCTGCAACGGCATTAAATCTTCCACTTAACGATGCCATCAGGCAGGTTCAAAACGAGCAATTATAAGTATTTTTGCAAGATGAAAATATGGCCTGTTTATGAAATTTTAAAAGAGGCTGCCATTAAATGGCCCGACAATCCTGCTGTTTATGATGAACATGGTATGATTAGTTTTCAGGAGCTCTTTACTGAAGCAGAAAAATTACGATTACAATTACTGAGTTCAGGCATTAAAGAAGGCATGGGCATTGGCGTAATGGCTGCCAACGGTAGAAATTTTATCATAGGCATTTTTGCGGCAGTTGGCACAGGTGCTGCGGTAATGCCTATGTCGCCACAACTAAAGAAAGCAGAGATTGATGATATTTTACAAAATGCAAAATTGCATGCGATAATAGATGACAGAACAGCTTCCCAACCCTTAGATACTGTTGACACAGTGATTCCCATGAAAAACGGATCGTTTCGTTTCGCATTCACCAGCATTGATGAATCTGTTGCATTTGCTCCCTTTGTACAGCAGCC
>JANMWP010000487.1:0-5192 GCA_031394065.1 Chitinophagaceae bacterium | reverse complement strand
AAAAAATAAAGGTGAAGTAAAAATGAATGTCTCCGACATCTTCAATAAAAATGCCATTTTCTACAACGATCTCAACGACAATAAAAAATATGATAAAGGCACTGATGCCTTTGCCATTAAAAGAAAATACGGCACAAACTTCAGCTTAACATTCGGCTACAATTTTTAACCCATATACCAATTTCTAAAACACAATAAAAAAATAAAAACATGAAAAAGTTATTTCTTTACAGCGTATTGATTGCAGCTACTGCACTTAGCTGTCGTAAAATTGAAGTCGATGGCGGCACTACCGTTGCAACCAGCGGTGGTGGCACTACTACCGAAAATACCATCCTGGAAGGAAGGATAAGTGAGAACCGCACCTTAAAAGTTGCCTATACTTATAAGCTGCGTGGCTTGGTTTATGTAACCAATGGCGCTATTCTTACCATTGAACCCGGAACCAAAATTGTTGGCGAAAAAGGAAAACAAGGTGGTTTGATTATAACCCGCAGTTGCAAAATTATTGCCGATGGTACAGTTGATAAACCAATTGTATTTACATCTGAAGAAACGACGCCGCAACGTGGCGACTGGAGTGGTCTTGTTTTGCTGGGCAATGCCCCTACAAACTCTTCTTTCAATGGTGTGCAGGGTGTTGGCGAAATTGAAGGCGGTGTAAATAACAGTGATGGTTTGGGTTTATATGGCACACCATCAACCCAGGCACAAAACCCGGCTGATAACAGCGGTATTTTACGCTATGTGCGTATTGAATATGCAGGCTATGCTTTTTTACCCGATAAGGAAATTAACGGTTTAACTTTTGGTGGCGTTGGCAATTCTACAATTGTAGATAATGTGCAGGTATCTTATGCAAACGATGATTCTTTTGAGTGGTTTGGTGGCACAGTTAATTGCAAGCACTTAATTTCTTTCCGCACACTGGATGATGATTTTGATACCGATAATGGTTTCAGCGGTAAAATACAGTTTGGTATTTCATTAAGAGATTCGGCAGTTGCTGATATTTCAAACAGCGAGGCTTTTGAAAGTGATAATGATGCAAACGGAAGTTCACTTTTACCCCAAACAAATGCAGTGTTCAGCAACATGACGGTGATGGGGCCCAAAGCAACTTTGTCAAATGTAGGCAACGCTACCTATTTTAAATGGGGGGCACAAATCAGAAGAAATTCTACCATGTCTCTTTTTAATTCAATCATTATGGGATACCCTGTTGGTTTGTATATTGATGCAACCAAAGGCGTACCAACGGATAACAATATACCAGCATCATTATTTGTACAGAATACTATTATTGCCGGTTGCCCTTCGCCAATTTTATACAGCCTCGGTACAAATGCAAATGTTCCAACTACGCCTAATACAACAGCTACCATTACAACCTGGTTTAATACTGCTGCTTATGGCAACAGTATTTTAACCAACAATACAGAAGTTGGTTTAACAGCTCCATTTAATTATACATCGCCCGATTTTAATCCAACCGCTGGGGCTGCAGCAGCAGCCGGAGCAAGCTTTACAAACCCTAAAGTATCAACAGGCTTTACTGCGGTTACTTACAAAGGAGCTTGTGCAATTGGCGATACCTGGTGGAAAACATGGACTAAATTTTAATTAAATATTATCATTAGTTAAAAAATATCCCGGCCATAAAATGACCGGGATGTTTTTTAAAATCTAAATTTGCATACAAAAAGTTATGAAGAAAATATTTTTACTTTCAATCGCTTTTCTGCTGATACTGGCCGGCTGCTCCCAACAAAACAGTAATAATAAAATGGCTGTAAAAAGCATTAACCGAAGCTGTTTAGATTCCATCATAAAAGACAGTGACAGCAGCTATACCAAACCTTATAAAAGAACTGATTTTGTAACAGCCGTATTTTACATAAATAAAAAAGATTCTTCTGTGTGCCAGGTTATGAAAGATTCTTCAGACAACATCAGGCAGATCATCATTGCCAAAAAAGATATCCGTACTTTTTTTGCCCAGTATTACCCCAATGGAAATTTACAGGCAGATTTACCACTCGATGAATTTGGGCAATACGACGGAACAGGCAAGTTTTATTATGAAGACGGGAACCTGCAAAGCAGCGGCAATTATTCGCATGGTTTTAAAACCGGGTCCTGGAAGGTTTATGATGAAAAAGGAAAAGAAATAGCTATAGATAACTTTGATAACAATGGCAATCTTGTTCCGCAAAAACAACCTTAAAGCATAACATTTACTTAATTATTCTTTCAGCTTCCGGTAACATTATGGTTATAAATTGCACCCGAACAGTTAGTCTGAACAATCCAAACAGTTTTCCTTAGCAATTAGCAAGTTTTCTCATGCTTCCCGCCCGGTAGTCTTACCTGGGCGGCTTTTTTTAGCATTAAATTAATGTTACGAAATTGTTACTATTCACATTTACGGCACATTTTTTGGCACATGGCTTTTATAAAAAAAAATGGAATTATTTTCACAGTATCTTAAATCAAAAAAACTATAGTTATGAAATGTATTAATATAAATAACACTTCATCTACAGAAAATTTTGAATTACAGGAAGATGAAAAAGTATTGGTTGGTATCTCCTTCAGCAAACAAACTAGGTTTGCACGTATTGTAAGCCATCTTGGTAAAAGAATGTTTTCCTTTGAAACAAGAGGTTTTTTAAAACCCAACAAAGTAATCAGGAATGAATATGGCATTAAACTGGGTAAAGTAGAAGAATTAAAACCCGGTGCCAGGAAAGGTTATGTGGAACTTGATGGAAAAAAATATTTTTACACTTTCGACCAGGATAATTCCGGCGAGCTTGTTTTGTATGATGAAGCCATGCAGAAAAATTTGCTAACCTGCAGTTTTAATACCATCAACCTGGGTATAAACAAAACAAAATCCCTGTTGGATAGTAAGTTTGCCAGCCTGTTGCTGGTGCTTTGCTGGTTCAGTTTCCAGCCACATCATACAGCGGTAACCAAGATTTTATCAGATGCAGATTTGATATTGGCATAATACCATCCTTAATGATCCCAGTAAGAACCTCCTCTTTAAAAATAGTAACACTGGCTTAACTTTAAGATAATAGTTTGATAAACATCATCAAATAATTTGCATTTTAAAGAAACTGGTCATGCAAAGAAAAACTGCTGTTTTAGTTCAAAATAAAATTTACTTTACCGGTTTATTAATCGTTTTGCTATCGGGCATTTTGTTTTTATCACTTAATGGAAAAAAAGCGGCCTTTATTTCACTTAACAGTTATCATCCATTTTTTCTGAATGTACTTTTTATAAACTATACATTTATAGGCGATGGTATTTTTGCTATATGCCTGATTGCGGCCATGTTTTTTTATTTTAAAAGAAAACAGTGTGGTTTTGCCTTGCTCTATTCGTTTTTAATTTCGGGTTTAGTTTCTCAAATATTAAAGAACATAGTTAGTTCACCCAGGCCAAAACTTTATTTTGAAGCCGGCACTTATTTAAATTTTATAGATGGTGTTACACTTACCGGAAATTCAGGCTTCCCTTCAGGCCATACTGCCACTTCATTTGCCATCGCCACCGTACTGGCATTGATGATGAAAAATAAAAAATGGCAGTTGTTGATTATTCCCGCTGCTGCATTAGTAGGGTATTCCCGCATTTACCTGGCGCAGCATTTTTTGCTCGATGTAATTGCCGGTGCATTTTTGGGCAGCGTCTCCGGAGTGTTTGCTTTTTATCTGGCTCAAAGCAGCATAAATATCAAAGTATTATTTAAAAAGATGCATCGGATTTCTTCGCAAACACAATCACCGCCAACCGGCATACAAACTGCATGAGTAATGCTTTTGATATCCATTTATTAAAATTTGGGGCTGTAGGTTTAAGTGGTATGGCTGTCGATTTTTCCATTACCTGGCTATGTAAAGAAAAATTCGGGTTAAACAAATACCTATCTAACTCACTGGGCTTTTGCTGTGCAGTTACCAGCAATTTTTTATTGAACCGGTACTGGACATTTGAAAACAGTACACAAGCTTTTGCAACACAGTTTGCCAGGTTTGCACTGGTATCTTTATCGGGTTTACTTATTAACAACCTGTTGCCTTATCTGCTGGTTAAAAAAGTAAAATCAAATTTTTATTTTTTGAAACTGGTTGTTATCGGCTTTGTTTTCTTCTGGAATTATTTTGTAAATTTTCTGTTTACTTTTAATTAAGCCTGTTGAATTATAAAAAGAAAACGCTTTTTGTTATTGTTATTGTAACTGCAATACGATGTATAAGTGCCTCTTGTATAGATCTGGGCAATGATGAAGTGTACTACCGTATGTATGCCCAATACCTGCAATGGAATTATTTTGATCATCCGCCCATGGTTGGCTGTTTGATAAGGTTTACCACTGCCAATCTTTTTTTTGATAACGAATTATTTATCCGCCTTGGTGCCATAATTTCCGCAGCAATAACAACCTGGTTTATTTTTTTAAGCGGAAAAAGATTGAATAATGAATACACCGGTTTTTTAGCTGCGATAATTTATACCTGTAGTATTTATGGAAGTATTATTGCCGGCACTTTTATCCTGCCCGATTCGCCACAAATGATCTGCTGGTCTGCAGCTTTGTTATTATTGATCAGGATTAGCAGATACACAAATATTAACCGCACAAAAAAAAGAGACCTGCTGTTATTTGGCCTTATTGCTGGCATAGGTATGTTGTGCAAAATACACACTGCATTTTTATGGCTGGGCTTGTTGCTTTATATAATACTGCACAACCGGCAATGGCTTAAAGAACCGGCATTATACATTTCGGCAATCATAACCATAACATTATTTTACCCGGTAATAAAATGGAACATTGATAGCCATTTTATTACTTACCTGTACCACAGCAAAAGGGTTGATGTAACAAACAGCGGCATTGATATCAGTTCTTTTTTAAGTTTTACCGGCGGGCAAATATTTTATTGCAACCCCATCATTTTCTTTTTAATTATTGTGGCAACTATAGCTGCTTTTAAAAATAATTTGCCGGTTTCTGTATCACAGAAAAGAATATTATTGTATTGTAGTTTACCGCTGATAATTGTTGCAACTGCCATCTCCCCGTTTAAAAACGTGCTTCCACACTGGACCGGGCCGGCTTACAGCGGCCTCATTTTATTAACCGCATGCTATCTTAGCAAAATAAAATTAAA
>JANMWP010000444.1:0-2111 GCA_031394065.1 Chitinophagaceae bacterium | reverse complement strand
TTTACAACCAGCATGAGTACCATAGAAGTTGCATCAATAAATATCAGCCGGCTGATAAGTGTATTTAAAAAGTTTTTTGTTGATGGCGTAACCATTGGTATTGGCGAATATATAACCTATGTAATTACAGAAACCAACCGGGGTAAATTAAAAGCACTGCAAACATTATTTGATGTTAATGGTATTGTGTATGGCAGTTTAAGCGGTACATCCTTAAAAGGGTATAATTATTTTACAGGAAAAGAAGAAACATTTAATGCAGCAAACAGTCTTGCTGTTTCAGCATATCAACCCAAATCGGCCCTGGTAAAAGTATTGTTTGAGCCAAAATCTAAATTAAGCGATTCGGTTACGTATGATATTACTGCCTGGAGTTTACCTTTTGTTTATGGAACACAAACATACGCAGTTAAAGAAAAACTGGTTACGGGTAGCTTTGCGGGCTCCAATACCAATGCAGTAGTATCAACAGGCGCATACGGTTACCTGGTCAATTACAATTCATTTGCCGATGCTAAATTTTTAGCTGCTTTGTTGAATGCTGATATTAAAATACGTTTTGCCGAAAAAGAATTTGTCTGCAATGGAAAAACATTTCAAAAAGGAACCATCATTGTTTTGAAAAAAGGTAATGAAGATAAATTGCAGCAGTTTGCCAATATGGCTCAATCATTCAATGCCGCTGTAACTGCAGTTAATGGAGGATTTATGGATTCGGGATTTGATTTTGGAAGTGAAAAAGTACATTTTATTAAAAAGCCAAAAGTGGTTCTGTTAACCGGCAAAGGCGTTAATCCCAATGCAGCTGGCGAAGTATGGCATTTGTTTGAGCAGCAACTGAATTATCCCATAAGTTTAATTAATGGGGATGAAATTGATGGAGCTTCTTTAAAAAATATTGATGTGTTGATTTTGCCTGACGGGGGATATAAATTTTTAAAAGATAAAGATGCAGCAGCCGAAATTAAAACCTGGGTGCAGCAAGGCGGAAAAATTATTGCACTGGATAATGCGGTTTCACAAATTGCAAAGGCCGAGTGGGGAATGAAACTGAAGAAGACGGATGATGAGGAAAAGAAGGATGAAAAGAAAGACAGCAACAATATTTATGTTGATGTAAAAAGATATGAGAACCGGGAACGGGATGGTATTGTTAATAATATACCGGGTGCCATTTACAAAGTAGAACTGGATAATTCGCATCCGTTGGCATTTGGATATGGCAATACTTATTATTCGCTGAAGATGGGAAGTGATATGTATGAGTTTATGAAAGAAGGGTGGAATGTGGGAGTTATAAAAAAAGAAAATCAACTGGCAGGATTTGTTGGAAGTAAAACCAAGGGAAAAATTAAAGATGGTACCGTGATTGGGGTAATGCCGATGGGAAGTGGCTCTGTTGTGTTTTTTGCAGATGATCCGGTTTTTAGAAATTTTTGGGAGAATGGAAAGATGCTGCTGGCAAATGCTGTTTTTCTGGTTGGAAATTAGTGGATGTTGCTTCGCAACAAGGGTAATTGCCACAGAGGCACAGAAGCACAGAAAAGAAGAAAGGAAAATTTATCACTTATGACATATACAGATAATCAAAGGGACTATCTGCTGCAGGATGAAACAGAAAAAATAATTGGTCTTGCTATTGAAGTGCACAAGATTTTAGGTCCGGGATTTTTAGAAATTGTTTATAAAGATGCATTGGAGTATGAGTTGAATTTAAATGATTATCTTTTTAGAAGAGAACATGAATATCAGGTGCCTTATAAAGAAATAATTTTAAAACATAAATTCTATGCCGACTTTGTTGTGTTTGATAAAGTGATTGTTGAAATAAAAGCAAAGCATGGTGGTATAGCAGATGAAGACCTGGCACAGGGAATTAATTATTTAAAAGTATCTGGCTGTAAAGTAGGTCTGGTATTGAATTTCGCTGCTTCTAAACTTCAAATTAAAAGAGTAGTATATTAAAGTATGAAAAACAAATTTCTGTGCTTCTGTGCCTCTGTGGCAAACTCAAATTTGCGTAAGCAAATTCTTTTCTTGTTTTTTGTGGCTTTCTTTTGCGAAGCAAAAACACAAACACCAAAGTCATATACCTCTGCCGAGATATTATT
>JANMWP010000440.1:0-4724 GCA_031394065.1 Chitinophagaceae bacterium | reverse complement strand
TTTACAACCCGTTAACAAAAGGATACAGCTGCGGCACAATAATTGAAAAATATGAAGTTGTATTTTTTAAATTATCTTTAAAACCTTAAACCCCGTTTATAATGAAGCATAAAATACTCAGCAGCCTCATTGTTTTACTTACGCCTTTAATTGTTTTTTGCCAGAATGGTACTGTACAAAATGCAGCCATTCCTAAAGATGCGCCGGTAAACGTAAAACTTACCGATTTTAAAAACAATATCCTCAACAACGAGATTGTAATTTTTAAAAGTAAGCTGAATGGTAAGGAGTACCAGGGGCTTACCGATTCTTTGGGCAAATTCTCTTTCCGTTTACCGGTGGGAGATAAGTATGAAATTTATATTCTGGGTTTTAAAGATTCTACACTCAACGAAAACGTATTAACCATACCGCCAACACAGGGTAATGCTTATTATAAAAAACCATTTGTTGTAGATATACAGCACCTGCCGGCAAAAAGCTTTATCCTGGAGGATTGTAATTTTGAAACCGGCAAGGCCGATTTGAAGGAAGAATCTTATAAGGTTATTGATGAACTGGTTGCTTACCTTAACCGTAAAGATGATGAACGCATTGAACTGGGTGGCCATACTGATAATGTAGGCAATGCAAAAAAGAACCAGATATTATCAGAAGCCAGGGCCAAAACTGTAATGGCTTATTTATTATCAAAAGGTATTGACCCGTTAAGGGTAACTGCCAAAGGCTATGGTTTAAGCAAACCCATTGCAACCAATAAAACGGCTGCCGGCAGGGCCCAAAACCGAAGGACAGAGGTAACGATCTTGTAGTATTTATAAGATTAACATAAACAGATCCCGTTTGGCTTTAAGCTGAACGGGGTTTTTTTGTTCAAATAAATACTGTTTTACAGCCGTTGGTGGGATTTTTAGGTCAAAATATTGCTGTTACACCCCTGCGGCGGCCTTTCGGGAGCGTCTGAAACCTTGCTGCACCCTGCGGCAGCCTTTCGGGAACACCCGAAAGCTTCCTGCAACCTGCAGCAGCCTTCCGGGAGCGCCCGAAACCTTGTTGCACCCTGCGGCAGCCTTTCGGGACCGCCCGGAAGCTTGCCGCCGGAGGGAGGAATCTTTCCGTAGTGCTGAAATTTTCCATTTTTTAAGCCTGAAAGGCTGGTATTATTATAGAAAATCTGGCAACCAGGGACCAAAATCCCGGAGGGATGATATAAAATACAATTTCACCCCTTCGGGATTGAAAAAGTTCCTCAATAGTATACCGAACAAGCGGGTGACACGACCATGGCGCTAATTGAAAACAAAAGAATATCTATTTCAATTGGTATGGTCTCTTTCTATCTTTTATAGTGCACGAACCTAGGCAAGGAAGCTTATTTGTTTTCAAATCGGCTTCTTTTTGGGCTTGGTAGTATTTATAAAGGCACAGCATGTCCAAATCCTCGATAAATATTCTCTGTGGGAAAATCTTTTTTTTAAATGTGGCTATATTTTTTAAGGAAAATACATTAGCCTTTAATAAGTAACCAATATCAGATGTTTCGGAGAATTCAGTCATAAAGCTGAAGAAGTCATTATTTAAAAATCCTTTTAGCCTAAATATAAGCCCACTATGAGTTACAATAATATAGTCGCAATTATAATAAACTTCATTTATTTTAAAAAGCGAATCAGGAATATCGTCAGTGTTTCCCTGTCTATATTCCAGTAATAGAAATCTTGCTTTACCAAAACCTGAAGCTTTTAATTCCTTTACTGAAATATGCTGATTTAAAAATTGAATTAAATCCATTTTTGGACTTATATAGTGTTCTGCTGCGACAAGAAATTTTGCTCTTTGATAAAGTATTGCTGTGTCACTCTGGCCTAAAACTTTAAAGGAAATTAGAATAATAGAACAGAAGATAAAAAGCCTATTGAATTTTGTCATACATTATAAAATTTAGGGTTTGAAATTGATTGTATCAAACTCAAAAATAGACGAAAGTCTTGGCAGCTAAAACTTTCACTAATTTAAACAATGATGCATGTTCTGATAAAATTTCATAAAACATGTTTAGAGTTCCCCATTGGTATGCCGCACAAGTGAGTGACACAACGATGTTGCACAAAGTACAAATGCCGGTAACAAAAAATCCCGCCCAGCCTAAACTGAACGGGATTATATTTTTTAGAACTCGCCGCAAGGCAAATTCCTACTCAGCTTTTGGCTCTTCGGTAGTTGCTGCATCTGCTGCATCATTATCAAATTTTGCCTTTAAGTCGGCCAGTGCACCAATATCGCCCAGGGTTGATTTCTCTACCTTGCTTTGTAAACTTTTTACAGCTTTTTTGGTTACTTCAAAATCGGCTTTCTTTTCTTTAATAACCGCTTGTTTTTCTTCTTCAATTACCTGCTCCCAAAGGCGGGCATGGCTTAAAACAATACGCTTATCGTTGCGGTCAAATTCAATAACCTGGAATTTAGCAATCTCATCAACACCAACCGATTTACCATCTTCCTTGGCTAAATGACGGGCAGGAGCAAATCCTTCCAAACCATAAGGTAACTGTACAATAGCACCTTTATCATCTTTCTTCACAACAGTACCTTCGTGCTCACTACCTACAGGGAATGTAGATTCCAGTGAGTTCCATGGATCTTCTTCAATTTGCTTATGTCCTAACTGAAGCTTACGACCTTCCTTATCAATGTTCATGATGATAACTTCAATTTCGTTACCAACTTTTGTATACTCATTTGGATTGTTGAAACGCTTTAACCAGCTAAGATCACTGATGTGTATCATACCGCCGATACCGGTTGTTAATTCAACAAACACACCGTACGGTGTAATGTTTTTAACAATACCCATGTGCTTGCTTCCTTCTGGGAAAGATGCTTCGATAGTGCTCCATGGATCTTCAGTCATCTGCTTGATAGAAAGACTCATCTTACGTGTGTCTTTATCCAGCGTAACAACTTTAGCTTCGTACTCGTCGTTTAATTTAAAGAACTCTTTAGCGTTGATTGGCGTGTTGGCCCATGTAATTTCACTTACGTGTACCAAACCTTAAACACCCGGCATAATTTCTAAGAATGCACCGTAGTCTTCAATATTTACAACTTTACCTTTTACAATTTCACCTTCTTTCAGGTTCTCTGTAAGGGTATCCCAAGGGTGAGGAGTTAATTGTTTTAAACCAAGACTGATACGTTTTTTATCATCATCAAAATCCAATACAACTACGTTCAGTTTCTGGTCCATCTTCAATACTTCAGTTGGGTGGTTAATACGTCCCCAAGAAATATCGGTGATGTATAATAAACCGTCTAAGCCACCAAGGTCAAGGAATGCACCAAAATCAGTGATGTTTTTGATAGTTCCTTCCAGCACCTGGCCTTTTTCCAGTTTACCCATAATTTCGGCACGTTGTGCTTCGATATCGCTTTCAATAAGTGCTTTGTGAGATACAACCGCATTTTTAATTGCTTCGTTGATCTTAACCACTTTAAACTCCATGGTTTTGTTTACAAACTGGTCGTAATCAGTAACAGGTTTCACATCGATCTGAGAACCTGGTAAGAAAGTTTCCATACCAAATACATCAACGATTAAACCACCTTTAGTTTTGCTGGTAACCAAACCGGTAACAATTTCGCCGGTGCGGTGTACTTCCACAATACGCTCCCAGGCACGTGTTGTACGGGCGCTTTTGCGGCTAAGGTGCAGGTTACCTTCCCTGTCTTCTTTTTCAACAACCATTACTTCAATAACGTCTCCAACTTTAACACCACCGGGGATGTCTCTAAATTCGTTTAAAGAAATAAGGCCATCACTTTTAAAACCAATGTTAACAACAGCATCTGTTTTGGTTAACGATTCTACAGTTGCCTGTATCATCTCGCCATCAGCAATTTGCTTGAATGTGTTGTCGTAAACAGTGTCGTACTTTGCTTTTTCTTCGGCGGTGTAACTGGTAACATTGCGTTTGTCAACACTCCAGTCAAAATCGTCGTGAGCAGTTGCAACAGTTTCTTCAACCGGTGCTTTAATTTCAATGTCAACAATAGGAGCTGTTTCTGCAACAACTTCGGGCGTTGCTTCAGCAGTAACCTCTGGTGTTGATGTTGTTTCGTTTGTTTCTTCCATAACCTTTTCTACAGGCACGTTTGGTGTCGCAGCAGTTTCGCCAGCATCGCCGGCAGAACCTTCCTGTGCATCTGCGTTTAATTGTTTAATAATATTGAAAGACATAAATGATCCCGTGGTTTTTAAAACGGGAGGGCGAAGGTAGTAAAATATCGGGGATTTGAGGGCTAAAAAATAGTCTATTTTGGCTCTCACGGCAGATTTCAGCCCATTATTTGGGTACTGCGCTGAAAATCCCAAGCTTTTAGAGGAAAAAGGCCTTTATTTCATTTGTCAACCGATCTGCATTTATCATTTCTATGGGATGGGCGGTGTTTGGCAAAACCGCAAGTTGCGCCTGCGGCAGATTTTTATATACCTCTACGGTTTCATCAAGCCTAACCATTTTATCCCGGTCGCCAAGCATCAGTAAAACCGGATGCGGAATGCCCGGATAATCGGCAGCTTTGAGTGGATTATCTTTTCCCATTGCTGTAAGCATGTAAGCCGTTTTTGATAAAACCATCTTCCAGTCGTTTGGAGCATGTCGTTTTTTCAAAAAAGCGGCAAAGTCGGATAATTTTTATTAAACATTATCTTCGATCAGCAAATT
>JANMWP010000435.1:0-7531 GCA_031394065.1 Chitinophagaceae bacterium | reverse complement strand
CCATTTCAAAAATGTCGTCCAAAGTGCAGGCCATAATTGCTTTATGTGCGCCTACCAATTTTTTAAAAGCGGATGGAGGAGCTTCAGCTATAGGCAATTATACAAAAATTGATACTTCTACTAATCTTTATATGCCTATTGAAAATATTGCTGAAAGAAGAACCATTGACTCTCTTATATCTCCATTCCAGATTATTACAAAAAACTCACCGCCCGTATATCTCATTTTTGGAGGAAATGATAAGTGGGTCTCGGTTGACCAACGATTTATTGAAAAGTATAGATCAATGGGTTTAGAATGTGCAGTTGTAGTTAAAGAAGGCGAAGAGCATGGCTTAAAGGGACTTTCAAAAGATGACTTTAAAAATATTTTTGCTTGGTTAGACAAAATATTTAAAAATTAGGAAACAGAAAAACGAACGTACAACATGAACTGTGTAAAAAACCAAATAAATTTTGATTGTTTTACGGTCTTGCTGAACAATAGTTAGGCTGATACAGGCTATTGTTTTTCACCACTGCAATCAATGCCTATTTACCTGTCTTTCCCTCTGCCGCCGTTGGCATTCCTTGAACCCTTGCACTCGCCGTTGTTGCGCCTCTGGCTAACAACGATACCGCAAGTTGCCTCACTAGCCGTATCAAAACCTCTCCCACAAAAACAATGAATAAACCCGGTTTATTTTGCTTATTTCATAGTTACTTTGGTTATTTACATGATAGTTCTTGCTAGTTTAATACGCCACCTTGCTTATTGTATAGTACATATTGTTAATTTAATAGTTATTCTTACTAGTTACAACAGTAAACTTGCTTATTTAATAGTATTTCTTGCTTATTCAATCATTATTCTTGTATATTACATGGTCATTTTGTATAATTGTATAGTATCTTTAACTTTTAACACCATTATCATGCTTTCTCTCAACTTAACCCCCATATTTAAGGCCCGTGGTATAGATAAGCCTTACAGTTTCCTGGTAAAAAACGGATTCACCAATTTTACAGCCAGCAATATATTAAATGCCCACAGCCGTGTTTTCCGGTTAAACCATATAGAAATGCTGTGCAGCATACTCGTTTGCGAACCCAACGACCTGTTGCTGTTTACACCCGATAAGGCAAAACAGTATGCCCCCAACAACCCCCTGCTTAAACTCACCAATGATGATAGCAACAGCAACTGGCCGGCTACCCTGGCAACCATGCCCTTTAAAGAATTAAAAGAAGCAACCAAAACGATCATCGGCAACACAAAACCCAACACATAAAATTGACAGCATAAATATTATGTTTGTTATTTAAGCCACTTAGCGGCCAAACACTTTTACTTAGCGGCCACATCAAGTTTGCTGAAAATATTTTGCACACTTGCGGTTATCTCCTCCTTTGTAATACGGGTATAATTCAACTCTTCCGTTGTCCAGCCCTGCCAAACTACTTTATCAGTATTTGCATCTGTTAATGTAATGGTGATGGTACCCTCATTAACCGGCACATCATAATTATTATATCCTAAAAATTGAGAAGGATAATAAAGCGTGCCCCACCTTCCTAACCGGGGATTGTAATAAGTACGTGTATAAGATTGTGTGTATACCGGATCTGATTTACGTGCTGTAGTATTCTGCACAAGCACATCATAACTAACGAGCAGGTCCGGGTTGCGTGATACTTCTGACCATCCTGCTTTTCTTAATTCTACATTGGCCGCATTTCTTACGCTGATGTCTCCATAAGATGTGGGCCTTGTTGCTTTATCATCTTGATTATACCTGGTATCTACCCACATATAAGTCTTGTAATTTTTAAGATCCACCGAGTTGTCTTTTTCTACATGTACTGGTGTAGCGCATGATGCAATTGTAAATGCCACCATTAAAGCAGCACATATATTTTTAACTGTTTTCATAATAGCCTCCTTTTTGTTTTACTTAAATAAAATGATTTTCTTAAGTAAAGTCAAAAAACGGTCCGTAATTAAAAAATATAGAGGAAAACAGCTTTATGTAGGAATTATGTAAACATAGGTGTCAGGCCACTACTAATACGCTGGAAAATTAAGAGAAGGCTGAGTAGTAAATACCCTGAAAGTTTAAAAACTGTTCTTAGTGGCCAGACAACTTCATCAACCTGTTTGCCGCTTCCTCCAATGTATTTTCATTTTTAGAAAAACAAAAGCGCAGTACTTTATTGTCTTCTCCGTTTTTATAAAAAACAGAAGTGGGTATGGTGGCTACGCCATATTCTTTTGTTAGGCGGATGGCAAAGTCTTTTTCGCTTTCATCTGTAATATCGCTGTAGCTGTATAATTGAAAATAACTACCGTAAGATGGCAGCGCTTTAAACTTTGTCTGCTGCATCAGCGTTTTCAGGTAATCTCTTTTTTGCTGCAGAAAAGCACCAAGCTGTAAATAATTATCTTTCTGTTTTAAAAATTCGGTTAGTGCAAACTGTACCGGGCTGTTGCAACTAAAGCAATTAAACTGGTGTACTTTTCTAAACTCTTTCATCAATGCAGGCGGCGCAACACAATAGCCCAACTTCCAACCGGTGCAATGGTAAACCTTGCCAAACGAAAAGCAAACAAAACTTCTTTCGTACAGATCGGGGTAGCGCAACATGCTTTCGTGCTGCTTGCCATCAAAAATCAAATGCTCATACACTTCATC
This sequence comes from Chitinophagaceae bacterium, assembly GCA_031394065.1. GTDB lineage: Bacteria > Bacteroidota > Bacteroidia > Chitinophagales > Chitinophagaceae > Ferruginibacter. The sequence continues at coordinate 4,859 of JANMWP010000435.1, read as the reverse complement.
ACTTAAAATAAAAATGCCGGTGCCTTTTACAATGCTTTGCAATTGCACAATATCATCAGCACCCAACACAGCACCCGTTGGGTTGTGCGGCGTATTAAGCATGATGAGTTTTGTTTTGGGTGTAATTTTTTGTTTCACCAGTTCCCAGTCAATTTTATAATCGGGATAAACCAACGGAATTAAAACCGGTACAGCTCCGTTAATTTCTATGTTGGGAATATAGCTGTCGTAAGCCGGTTCAAAAACAATTACTTCATCGCCGGGTTGCAGTATAGTTGTTAGTGCGGTATAAATAGCATAAGTGCCGCCGGGTGTAATGGTTATTTCGGTATCGGCATTGATATTAGTTGAATAGAGCCCCACAATTTTTTCTGCCAGTTGTTCTCTTAATGCAGGCAGGCCGTTCATGTGTACGTATTGATTGTGCCCGTTCTGCATGGCTTTGTTCACCAGTGCAATCAAATCTTCGTTCATTTGATAATCAGGAAAGCCCTGTCCCAGGTTAATGGCTTTGTGCTCGTTGGCAAGTACACTCATTACTGTAAAAATGGTAGTGCCAACATGGGGGAGTTTACTTTGTATGTTTGGTATCAAGAGAGGCGTTTTTAAAGCAGATAAAATAATCAGGCTTAGCTTAATCAATTATTTATTCCCTATAAATTATTTTACTGTCAGCCTGAGCCTGTCGAAGGCGGGTTACATATTTAAACATACCGCCTTCAACATCCGCCAACCGGCGGAGACAGCTTTTCAGGCAAATGTTACAAATATTTTTCGCCCTTGTTTCTTTTTATTTCGGCAACATATTCTTTTATCTCCTGTTCTTTTTCTTTTTTGCAGATGAGTAAAACATCTTTGGTATCCACCACCACAAAATCATCCAGTCCCTGTAAAACAACCAGTTTCTTATTATCGGTATGTATTACATTGTTGGTGGCATCTATCACCATTACATGGTTGCCAACTACGCCGTTTCCCAGGTAATCTTTTTCTAAATTTTCATACGCACTCGCCCAGGATCCTAAATCGCTCCAGCCAAACGAAGATGGAATGATGTATACATTATCTGCTTTTTCCATCACCCCATAATCGATGGATATATTAATACACTGCGGATAAATTCTGGCAGCAGCTTCTTTTTCTTTTTTTGTGTTGAAATGATTTTTTTCTGCTTCAAACACTTCGGCCAGTTCGGGTAAATGTTTTTCAAACGCCTTGATGATATTTTTTACCTGCCATACAAAGATGCCGGCATTCCATAAAAAATCGCCGCTGGCCATAAAGGTTTTGGCAAGTTGTTTATCTGGCTTTTCGGTAAATGTTTTTACTTTATATACATTATCGCTAACGGCGTGTTCATCGTATTGTATATATCCATATCCCGTATTGGGATTTGTGGGTTTTATACCCAGCGTTATCAATCCTTTTATATGTGCTGTAAACTGCAGCGCTTCTTTACAAACTTTTTCAAAGGCTTCTTCATCGGTAATGATATGATCGGCCGGCGCACAAATTAAATTGGCATTGGCATTTAACTCGTGCAGCTTGTAAGAAATATAGGCAACACAGGGCGCTGTATTTTTTCGGGAAGGTTCGCAAAGAATATTTTCAACCGGTAGTTCAGGTATCTGTTTGGCAACAATGTCTTTATACTGCTCAAATGTTATAATGTAAATATTTTCTGCAGGCACAAACTTTGCAAAGCGGTCAAAAGTGGCCTGTATTAAAGTGCGGCCTGTATTTAAAATATCCAAGAACTGCTTTGGAAATTCTGTGCGGCTGATGGGCCAAAACCTGCTTCCAATACCCCCGGCCATGATGGCCACGTAATTATTTTTGCTCATGTTTTAATTATATAATTCCTTCTTTCACCAAATCATGTAAATGAATAATTCCTGCATACTTTTTATTATCCTCAACCACCAGCTGGCTTATATTGTGTTTACGCATTTCTTCAAGTGCATACACGGCCAGTATATCAGCAGCAATTGTTTTTGGGTTTACACTCATAATATCTTTGGCACGCAGCTTTTCAAATGAATCTGCTTTTTCCAGCATCCTTCTTAAATCGCCATCGGTAATAATTCCTGAAATATTTTCAGCAGCATCAACCACCACGGCGGCACCTAATCTTTTTTGTGTCATTTCAATAATCACTTCTTTAATGGTTGCTGTTGGCAAAACTTTCGGTTTTGCATTTTGCGCAGCCAGCTCCTCTACCCTTAAATATAATTTTTTTCCGAGCGTTCCGCCGGGATGATATTTTGCAAAATCGCTGCTGCCAAATCCTTTTAATTCCATCAGGCTTACAGCAAGTGCATCGCCCATTACCATTTGTGCTGTGGTGCTGCTGGTGGGTGCCAGGTTTATGGGGCAGGCTTCCTGATCAACAGTTGTGTTTAAAACAATATCGCTGTTAAGCGCCAGAAACGAATCTGTATTACCAACCATACCTATCAATGTGTTTCCAAAACTTTTAACCAGGGGTGCCAAAACTTTTATCTCGGGACTATTGCCGCTTTTACTGATTACCATTACAATATCTGTTGGCTGTATCATTCCAAGGTCGCCATGGATGGCATCGGCTGCATGCATAAATACAGCTGGCGTGCCTGTACTGTTTAAAGTGGCAACAATTTTTTGGGCAATGATGGCGCTTTTGCCAATACCGCTTACAATCAATCTTCCTTTACTTTCTGCAATGGCCAAAACTGCTTTCACAAAATCTGCATCAATGAATTCTTTTAATCCGTTAACGGCATTCGTTTCAAGCTCAATTGTGCGTAAAGCAGCCGATATGATTTTGTCGTTATTCATCAGTAATGCCGCAAACCTACTTCAAATCATTCATAATGCAAAGAACATGCGTTGCGGCCGGATAGCTGCCTGTATGGGTGCATTTTAAATTGTCGCACTTGATTAAAGGGTTGCCAACCTTGATAAATGAGTTCTTAAGTTGAAATAGACTTTTAAAAGGTTGGCAACCCTTGCGACAATTTTAAATGCACCCACCTGTATTTAGTATGGTAATTTTACCGGTAAAATTTTTGTGCCTTTACTTATTTTGTTTAACTTAAGTGATTGAAGGAACTGTTAATTTAATACCATTGATATGGACGTGTATGATTTTGCAGCAGTTTTCAATTAACTTCACCGCCCTTTAAAAAAGCATGAGTGTATAAAAAAGACTAATGAACAAATCTGCCGGAAGGTAAAATTATGGCTAAGACAAAATCCAGTGCAAAAGATACCGGGCCTAAAAGTGCTATAAAAGCTGCATTAAAAAATCAACCCGATTTATCTACACAGCTTCAAAATCAATTTGGCTTTGATGGCTTTAAGGGTCCCCAGGAAGAAATTATTGAAAGCCTTTTAAACGGTAACGACACTTTTGTTATCATGCCAACGGGTGGTGGTAAAAGCCTGTGCTATCAATTACCGGCAATGATCAGCGAGGGTGTTGCCATTATCGTTTCTCCATTAATTGCTTTAATGAAAAACCAGGTAGACCTGGTAAGAAGTTACAGCAGCAAGGATGATGTAGCTCATTTTTTAAACAGCACTTTAAATAAAGGCCAGCAAAAAATTGTAAAGGATGATTTAACCACCGGAAAAACAAAAATGCTTTATGTGGCTCCGGAAACGATGACCAAAGAAGAGAACATTGTTTTTTTTAAAGAACTTAAGATTTCTTTTTTTGCTGTGGATGAAGCGCATTGTATTTCGGAATGGGGACACGATTTCAGGCCCGAGTACCGGAGGCTTAGGGAGATGATGGATTTGATTGATGAAAAAATTCCGGTAATTGCATTAACAGCAACAGCCACACCAAAAGTACAAAGCGATATTGTTAAAAATTTAGGTTTACGCAAACCAAAAATATTCATCTCTTCTTTTAACAGGCCAAATCTATATTACGAAATTCAGCCTAAAATAAACCTGGACCAAACCAATAAAAGTATTGTTAGGTTTATTCAGCAGCACAAAAACAAAAGCGGCATCATTTATACCCTCAACCGCAAAACAACCGAAGAGCTGGCAAAAATGCTGATGGCAAATGGTATAAAAGCGGTTGCTTATCATGCCGGGCTGGACAGTAAGTTAAGATCCGGCAGGCAGGACCAGTTTTTAAATGAAGATGTGGATGTAATTGTTGCCACCATTGCCTTTGGTATGGGCATTGATAAACCCGATATCCGTTTTGTAATTCATTACAACATCCCTAAATCAATAGAAAATTATTACCAGGAAACCGGCCGCGGTGGTCGTGATGGCATGGAAGGAAAATGTATTCTTTACTACTCTCATAAAGATGTGGCCAAGCTGGAGCACCTGATGAGAGACAAGCCGCTCAGCGAACGGGAAGTGGGGGCACAGTTAATAAATGAAACTGTGGCTTATGCCGAAAGCAGTGTATGCCGGCGCAAAATGCTGCTGCATTATTTTGGCGAACATTATGATGATAAAAAAAGCTGCGGCCATTGCGACAACTGTTTGCATCCCAAAGAAAAAATTGAAGCCAAAGATGATGCGGTAATAGTTTTAAAAATTATTAAGGCATTGGGTGAGCAGTTTCCGGTTGAATATACTTTACTCATTCTTGCAGGTAAGGCTACGCCACAGGTAAAAATGTACCGGCACGAAGAGCTGGATGTTTTTGCAAGCGGCAACGATAAGGAAAATCATTTCTGGAACAGCCTGATACGCCAGATGCTGCTGGCTGGTTTAATTGAAAAAGATATTGTAGAGTATGGCTTATTAAAAATTACAAAAGCCGGAGCTGCCTTTGCAAAAAAACCAACGACCTTTAAAATTGCCTTAAATAATTTGTTTGAAGAAGCCAATGCCGATGATGAAGA
>JANMWP010000424.1:0-2748 GCA_031394065.1 Chitinophagaceae bacterium | reverse complement strand
ACATCTATATGTATGCTGGCTTCGGCACCCATGGCTGCAACCAACTCTATGGTTTGTTTTTTTATAAGTTCATGTGCTCTAAAACGCCATTCTTCATTCATGGCCCTGAAAGTGCCCATCAGCTTAACTTCTGATGGAATTACATTGGTGGTATTGCCACCCTGAAAAGAAGTGATGGATAAAACCGAAGGATTAAACGGACTGTTATTTCTGCTTACAATTTGCTGCAGGCTTACAACTAAATGCGATGCAATTAAAATAGTATCGGCGGTAAACTGCGGAGCAGCGGCATGGCCGCCCTTTCCTTTAATGGTTATATAAATTTCATCGGCGCTGGCCATAATCATACCTCCTCTAAAACTTAAACGGCCAACCTCCACACCCGGATGAACATGCAATGCAAAAATGGAGGAAGGTTTTGGATTTTCCAGCACCCCTTCTTTAATTAAAATACTTGCCCCGCCTGGATTTTTTTCTTCTCCGGGTTGAAAAATTAATTTCACTGTTCCCTCCCACTCATCCTTCAATTCATTTAAAATTTTTGCAGCGCCTAATAAACAGGTTGTATGTACATCATGTCCGCAGGCATGCATTACACCAGTATTTTTTGATTTGTATGGTACATCATTTTCTTCGGTAATAGGCAAGGCGTCCATATCAGCACGCAGTGCAGTAATTTTTCTATCCGGATTTTTACCTTTAATCAACCCCACAACACCCGTAGTGGCTTTCACTTCAAATGGAATCCCGTATTCAGTTAATTTTTGTTGAACAAAAACTGATGTTTCAAATTCCTGGTAACTCAACTCCGGATTGGCATGCAGGTGATGCCGTATATCTATAAATGACGGAGCATATTTTTTTGCCAGTTGCTGTATCCTATCTTTTATCATTGCTTAAAAATAACCTTAAAGTATCAAAATAAAAAAGAGTTTCCTGAATAGAAACTCTATATGTAATGAAGTAATTTATTTTAAATTTTCTTTCCCGTCTTTATCAGGCTTTAATTCAATGGTATCGGGTACAATATAGATGCCTCCGGTAACCACACCTCCCCGTATAATAAGATTTTTGCACTTTTCAGCATCTTCCTTTTCTACAAAATCACCAAATTTCATTTTAATAAATGGTGACTGGTAACTCATGATCACTTTTTCTTCAGGGAAATTTTGTAACAGATACGACCTTACTTTCATGGCATAATCCCGATCATCGGTTTTTAAAACAAATAATCGGTACCCTTTAGCAAACCGGCTGCTTAATTTTGCTAAATCTACCTGTGCTTTTGCCAGTAAATCCAAACGGGGGTCTTTATTAATTGTAACTTTTGCCGCTTCGGTTGTATCAGAAACTACCGATTGTGCAGCCGCCGTTTCAACTGTAGTTACTATACCCAATAAAAAAAACAATTTTTTCATAATAGTGCAAATTTACAAAAATCATTCCATGAATGCTGTTTCAACCACATAGACAGCTGCCGGGGTGTAAAGGGTTGTCACAGCCTTCATTTAATATACGCCAAAGCTATAATTTTTGTTCCGGTACCGTATTAATTTTAGCTATCAGCATGTTTCTGTGCAAAGTTTGTGATTATCCCGAATTTAAAAGGGTTAAGCGGTGTTATTTACAGTTAATCATTCGTTATATTTATCGCCTCATTTAATAACCAAAACCAAACTGCATGCAAAAATTTAAATTGTTGTTGATGGTACTGTTTTTTTTATCCGGCACCACTCAATTAATCAATGCACAGGCAACTTTTCCTGTAAATGATGTAGCTAATCCAAAAGACGGATGCTATGCTTTTACAAATGCAACCATTGTAAAAGATGCTCAAAGTACTTTACAAAATGCAACACTGATCATACGTCAGGGAAAAATTGCAGCGATAGGAAACAATATTCCCATACCCAAAGATGCCGTGGTTATAGATTGCAGCGGTAAATACATCTACCCCGCTTTTATAGATATCTACAGCGATTACGGAATTCCTGCTGCTGCAGTTGCGCAAACAGCTGGCGGTGCAGGTGGTTTTTTCCGCACACAACAAATTACATCCAACACCAAAGGAGCTTATGGCTGGAACCAGTCCATTAAACCTGAAACAGAAGCGTATAAAATTTTTACTTCCGATGATGCAAAGGCAAAAGCACTCCGGGATATTGGTTTTGGTTCTGTGCTCACTCATCAAAAAGATGGAATTGCCCGGGGAACCGGTGCCTTTGTAAGCCTGGCCAACCAGGAGGATAATTTTGTTTTGCTGAAGGATAAAGCATCTGCACATTATTCTTTCAACAGGGGTACATCATCACAAAGCTATCCCAGTTCTATGATGGGCATGATTGCTTTACTGCGACAAACTTATTTAGATGCTCAGTGGTATAAATCCAGTCCTGCTTCAGAAGGCGTAAACCTATCCTTAAAAAGCTGGAACGATAACCAATCGCTTCCACAAATTTTTGATGCCAATGATAAGTGGAACGATTTACGGGCAGATAAAATTGGGGATGAGTTTGGTATTCAATACATCATCAAAGGCGGAGGTAATGAATACCAGCGCATAAAAGAAATTGCCGAAACAAAAGCTTCATTTATTTTATCACTCAACTATCCGGCGGCAATGGATGTTGATGACCCCAACGACTTACGGTTTGTGGGTTTAGATGATTTGAAACATTGGGAACTGGCACCGGGCAATGCGGCAGCATTTGAAAAAGCTGGAATTAATTTTTGTTTAACCACAGCTGA
>JANMWP010000411.1:0-8885 GCA_031394065.1 Chitinophagaceae bacterium | reverse complement strand
TTTACAATACCATTAAAGTGGGTTATCCCGATAAAGGAATGCAGCCCTGGGGTAATATGTTTTCACCAAAGGAAATAAGTTTTTTGACCAGTTATGTAAAGTCATTGACAGGTACTAAACCAGCTACTCCAAAAGCACAGCAGGGTGATTTTTATGTGGATAAAGTTGCCGGCGCAGTAAGTGATTCAGCTACCGTTAAAAAAAATGATTCTGTTGCTGTTGCAAAACCTGAGCCGGCCCGAATTAAATAATAAAGGATGACAGAAACTACAGATATTTACCACCAGGACTCTTTCAGGGATTCAGTTGCCACCATTAGCAGTGAGGGTAAAAGAAATTTCGTTAATCCCAAAAAACCTGCAGGTAAATTACATACATTAAGAACCTGGTTCAGTATTTTTTACCTGGTCATATTCTTTACACTTCCGTTTATAAAGATTAATGGGGCACCGTTGTTTATGTTCAATATTCTTGAGCGTAAGTTTATTTTTTTTGGAATCGTTTTCTGGCCACAGGATTTTTTCATTTTTGCGATAGGGTTTCTTACGTTTTTTGTTTTTATAATTCTTTTTACAGTGTTATTTGGCCGAGTGTTCTGTGGATGGGCATGTCCGCAAACCATTTTTATGGAAATGGTTTTCCGTAAAATTGAATACTGGATTGATGGTGACTCAACAAAGCAAAAACAGTTAAGGGCAATGCCGTGGAATGGGGAGAAGATCAGAAAAAGAACCACCAAGTTTATTGCCTTTTTCGCCATGTCATTTCTCATTGCCAATTTTTTTCTTGCCTATCTCATCAGTATGGATGAGTTGATTGGTTATATTGAAAACCCAACGGCGCATGTTGGCACTTTAATTTCCTTAATGATATTTACCACCGTATTCTTTTTTGTTTACTGGTGGTTTAGAGAGCAGGTTTGTATTGTAGTTTGTCCCTACGGAAGATTGCAGGGTGTTTTGCTTGATAAAAATTCCATTGTGGTGGCTTACGATCATAAACGTGGAGAGCCGAGGGGCAAGCTTAAAAAAGCAGATGACCATGATTGTAAATGTACCGACTGCAAAGAAGAAGGAGCTTGCAAAAGTATTGCAGCAAAATTTGAAGCATATACAAAACAGGGAGATTGTATTGATTGTTTTGCCTGTGTAAGGGTTTGTCCTACAAGTATTGATATCCGCAACGGTACCCAGCTGGAATGTATTAACTGTACAGCCTGCATTGATGCCTGCGATGATATCATGATAAAGATTGATAAACCTAAAGGGCTTATCCGTTACGCATCTGAAAACAGTATTACAAACGGTGTAAAATTAAAATTAAACAGAAGAATTAAAGCATACTCAGCTGTGTTGATGCTTTTGATATTCCTGCTTGCATTTTTATTGATCAGCAGAACCGACCTGGATGTAACCTTAATGCGAACATCGGGTATGACTTATACTACGATGCCCGATGGCCGGTTAAGTAACCTGTACAATTTAAAGCTGGTTAATAAAACACACCAGGACATTCTTTTTAGTTTGAGACTGGAAAATATAACCGGTGAAATTGAACTGGTGGGCAGTGGCGAATTGAAAGTTAAAAAAGAAGATTATTCACATGTACAGTTTTTCGTAAAACTTAAAAAAGAAACAATAACGAACTGGAAAACATTGGTAAAGATCGGCATGTATGAAGGCAATAAAAAAGTTAAAACCATTACTGCCAAATTTATTGGACCAGAAGTGTACAACTAAAATATTTATTTATGAACTGGGGAACTAAAATATTGATCGTGTATGTCGCTTTTATAGCTGGCATATTGTTTATGGTTTTCAAATCATCTACTCAAAATACCGACCTGGTAACAACAGACTATTATACCAAGGAGCTAAAATACCAGGAAAAAATTGATGAAATAAAAAGAACCGCTACTTTGTTGGCACCGGTTGCGTATAGTATTAAGGATAATTCATTGAGTATACTTTTTCCTAAAGATTTTGCAGGTAAAAAACTCGTTGGAGAGGCCGTATTGTATTGCCCATCAGACGAAAAAAAAGATATTAAAAAAATTTTTTCTCTTATAGATGAAACTTTGCAAATGGCAATTCCGGCGGGCAGTAAGGGATTATATGAATTGCATATAAGCTGGCAGGATGGGGGAGTAAGCTATTATTTTGAAACGAAAATATTTATATAAATGATGCAGTTGTTTGTTGTTGCTTTTATGATTGGTATTGTGGGCAGCTTTCACTGTGTAGGCATGTGTGGGCCACTTGCATTGGCGTTGCCACTTAGCAATAGCAGTTTTTTTGCAAAGCTTACCGGTGCATTTATTTATAATGCAGGCCGTATTGTTACCTATGCTGTTTTTGGGCTTGTATTTGGCTTAATAGGACAAACGGCTTCTTTATTTGGATTTCAGCAATGGTCATCCATTATTACCGGCGCATTGATTTTATTGTTTATTCTCATTCCCCAAAAGTATAAAATACAAACAGGCGCATCAAATTATTTCAATGTTTTTTTTGCCGGTATAAGAACAAAGCTTGGTCGCCTGTTTACACAAAAAAATCATTCCTCTCTTTTTGTAATTGGATTATTGAATGGTTTATTGCCATGCGGCCTGGTGTATATGGCTTCAGCCGGAGCCATAGCAACCGGCGATATTGGAAGCAGTATTTTATTTATGGCTGCCTTTGGTTTAGGAACGCTGCCCATTATGTGGAGCATTGCTTTTTTTGGAAATTATATTGGGGTTTCGCTTCGGCAAAAAATTCGCAGTGCGTATCCGTATATGATGGCACTGATGGCATGTCTGCTTATTTTGCGGGGGATGGGTTTAGGCATACCGTATGTAAGCCCCAAAATGAATACTGAAAAAGTTAAAGTACAGGGTTGCTGCACTAAAGACTGACGAATCTCAGGTTTTGGAATGATGTATATCCTGATATTTACTTACAAATAAATATAGGTTTGTAACAATAATGTTCAATAAAAAAATGGTTTTGTAAAGTGTATTATATGTCATTAGTTAAAATAACAAAACCCGATCAGTTTCACCATGAAAATAAAACATGGAACCGTATGCTTGAATTTTTTAAGCAGGAGAATACTTTTTTAAAAAACCGCCTTTCGGAAGTGCTTGATAACAGTACTGATAAAGTGTTTTTAGCCCTAGCTGAACAATTTCAGAATAAATTTATTATTAAAGACGAATATATAGATGAACTGCGGCACGACATTAATGAGCAGGATAAGAAATTAACAGAAAGTACTGCAAATTATATTGATATTAACTTAATTAAAAGACAGGAAAAACTACGCAATGAAATGGAATATTTTGAAAAAGACTTTAATAAGCTGAAAAATGAATTTAATAAATACCTCGCTAAGGTTTTGTAGTAATTAATTCAGCATATCGGTGAGTTTTTTCTGATTCAGTATAACAATATTTCCGTCTTTAATTTCTATTAAACTTTCGCTCTTAAAATCACTGAGTGTACGTATCAGTGATTCAGTAGCAGTTCCGGCAATATTGGCCAGATCCTCCCGGGAAATATGTATGGAAAATTTATCCTGCGATTCTTTTTGATACTTTTCCTGCAATGTAAGCAGCGCATCGGCTACTCTCTTGCGCAACGAGTTATAAGCAAGGCCTAAAAGCTGGTTTTCTTTTTCAGTAACATTTTTTGCCAGCAGTTTAATAAATTTATGTGTCACTTCTTTGTTGCTGTGTAACAGATTTTCAAAATCTTCTTTTGGAATAATGGCTACATCGCAATCCTCAATGGCTTCTGCTGTTTCCTTATAAACTGTTTCTTCCAGCAAGGCATTATAGCCAAAAAAATCGCCCTCGTTAAAAAGTCCAACAGTTAATTCTTTGCCGGAATCATTGGTTTTACAGGTTTTTACTTTTCCTTTTTGTACATAGTATAATCTGTTAGGATGATTACCTTCAGTATAAATGGATTGTTTCTTTTTATAATGATTAATATTTCTGTCGGTGGCCAGATCTTTTAGTGCATCTTTCCCTTTAAATTCATTCAGCATCTGGCTCATTCCATCAACATCGGCGTTGTAATTTTTAGCAAATAACGCTGTTTTTTTAATACGGCTTTCCACCGCATTCAGTAATTCTATATCACTGAAAGGTTTGGTAATATAGTCATCGGCACCCATTTCCATTCCTTTTCTAAAGTCACTTCTTTCAGCTTTAGCGGTTAAAAAAATGAAAGGAATACCAGTGAGTTCGGGATTTTTGTTCAACAAATGTAAAACGCCATAACCATCCAGAACAGGCATCATGATATCGCAGATAATCAGATCAGGTTTTGCCTTTAATGCCATTTCCACACCAACTTTCCCGTTTTCTGCAGTTTCTACTTTATAACCTGCCAGTTCCAGAATTTCTGCAGTGTTTTCCCGTATTTCAGTATTATCCTCTATCAGTAATAAGTGTTTCATATATTTTGGAATAAATTACATTTCAGTCTGCTGTTTTCTTTTTAAAGTTATTATAAATTTAGTTCCCTTTTCCAATTCACTGGCAAATTCAATTTCTCCATCCATAATTTCAATGTATTTGCCAACTATATGCAAACCCAGGCCTGTTCCCTGTATATTGGTTACATTTGTACCTCTGAAAAAACGTTCAAACAGGTGCCCCTGGTCTTCTTTCGAAATGCCTAACCCATTATCTTTAACACGTAAAACAATCTCTTTTTCCGAAATAATACTTTCAACTTCTATTACACCATCCTCGGCAGAAAATTTAATTGCATTGGATAACAGGTTGGTCATTACATTTCTTAACAAAGAAGGGTCGGAAAAAACAACTTCATCACCGGTATGCCTGTATTGAATTTGCTGGCTGGATTTTGCAATGGTTTCTATTTCGGCACATAGCGCAGTTATAAGGTCTTTAAGATTAAATTCCTGATTATTAGCATTAATTTTTCCATCTTCAATTTTGCCAATTGATAAAAATTCATTGAGCAAACCGGTAAGATTGTTTACCGAAGATTTTATGCGGTGAATATGTTTGTTCCTTTTTTCCTGTTCATCACCCTCTATATATTTTGCAACCAGGGATGCTGAAGAAAGAATAGTACTTAATGGTGTTCTGAATTCATGCGAAGCCATAGAAACAAACCGGCTTTTTAAATCGCTCAGTTCTTTTTCCTTACTCAGGGCCTTGGTAAGCTCATCTTTCGATTTTTCAAGTGCTGCCAATGTATCCTGTAATTCTTTTGTCCGGCTTTCTACTTTTCCTTCAAGTTCATTATTCAGTTCTTCAATTTTTTTATAAGTAACTATCAGTTGTTCTTTTTGCTGTATGATGGCATTTTCAGATTCTTTACGTTTGGTAATATCACTTACAAATGCAATGGTAAAACTATCTTCGCCAATACGGTAACTGCTTAAACTTATCTCTACCGGAAATTCTGTACCGTCTTTTTTTTCTGCAAAAAGGTCTTTACCCAGTCCCATCGGCCTGGGTTGCGGGTTTTCAATATAGTGATCACGCTGATGTACATGTTTTGAATGATAGCGTTTTGGGATGAGGCTTTCAAGCATTTTTCCAAGTAATTCATCCTGGTTGCTGTATCCGAATTGTGCCAGTAAAAAATTATTTACTAAAATTATTTCTGCTTTAGCATTGGCAACCAATATACCCATCGATGCATATTGAATTAAAGATTCAAATCTGTCTTTTTCTTCAGGAAGTTCTTCTTTCACCATATTTGCAGAATGCTGATGTGTAAAATGTTATCTCTAAAATTACAACAAAGGCCATAGATTAACTTAAAAATTAAAACGCATATTTTGAATTATATTTAGCATATGTAAAAATGGTAAAATCAAGTTTGAGAAATGGCTTTAAATAATAAGGAAATCAAGGGTTTAACAGATGAAGAAGTAAGCGTTGCCAGAAAGCAGTTTGGTACCAATGTACAGGAGCTGAAAAAAAATGAGGGTTTTATTACCTCGTTGAAAGATATTGTACAGGAACCTATGTTTATACTATTACTGGTGGCCAGTATCATCTACTTTATAACCGGCAATACCAGCGATGGTATTTTTATGGTGTCTGCTATTGTTTTGGTTTCAGCTATTTCACTTTACCAGGATTCCCGCAGCCGCAATGCTTTGCTGGCATTAAAATTACTTACACAACCACACTGTAAAGTTATCCGCAATGGCGAAACTGTTGTTATAAACAGTGATGATATTGTAATGGGAGATTTTATGGTTATTGAAGAAGGTACTGCTGTACCTGCAGATGGAATCATTATTCAATCCAATGATTTTTCAATCAATGAATCAATTCTTACGGGCGAATCATTCAATGTTTTTAAATCTGCAGCCGATGATGATCATTTGGTTTACCAGGGAACCTCTGTTGCAGGCGGACTGGCTATTTGCAGGGTAACTCAAATAAGCAGCGGAACCAAACTTGGAAGAATAGGAAAGAGCCTGGAGTTAATTAAAGAAGAGAAAACGTCACTGCAGAAACAGATTAGCAATTTTGTAAAAAAGATGGCAGTTGCAGGTATCATCATTTTTTTAATTGTTTGGGTAATCAATTATTTTCAATCGAAAGATATTTTCGACAGTTTACTGAAATCACTCACGCTTGCTATGAGTATTTTGCCGGAAGAAATACCGGTTGCATTTACAACATTTATGGCATTGGGTGCCTGGCGCTTAATGAAAATGGGTGTTATTGTAAAACAAACTAAAACCGTGGAATCGCTGGGCAGTGCAACAGTAATTTGTGTAGATAAAACTGGAACAATTACAGAAAACAAGATGTCGTTGGTGAGATTATTTGTTTTGGGTACAAAAAAAATAACTGATGCAAATGATGCGTTAAGTGATGCAGAAAAGGAGCTTATCCGTACAGCAATGTGGGCAAGCGAGCCAATACCGTTTGATCCGATGGAACTGGCTTTGCATAACAAATATGTCGCTCTTTTTGTAAGAGATGAACGGCCTGGTTATAAAATGATTCATGAATATCCATTGAGCGGTAGACCGCCTATGATGACACATATTTTTGAAAATAAAAACGGACAACGCATCATTGCAGCAAAAGGTGCACCGGAAGCAATTATACAGGTATCTGCATTATCAACAACAGATAAGCAAAAAATAGCGGAAGCCATGCACACGCTTACAGAAAAAAGATACCGGGTTTTAGCAGTAGCGGATGCATTGCCGGACGGTGCTCAATTTCCTGAAGATCAACAAAAGTTTAGTTTTAAATTCAAAGGACTGGTTGCTTTTTATGATCCACCCAAAAAAAATATCAGCCAGGTATTTGATGCATTTGATAAAGCTGGTATTACTGTTAAAATAATTACCGGCGATAATGAAGCTACTACACGTACCATTGCTGCCCAGGTTAATTTTAAAGGAGCAGAAAAAAGTCTGGATGGAGAAGTGGTAAATGCGATGTCTGATACAGATTTATTGGAAAGTGTAAAACAGGTAAATATTTTTACAAGGATGTTCCCTGAAGCAAAGTTAAGGGTGATAAATGCACTGAAAACAAATGGTGAGGTTGTTGCCATGACGGGGGATGGTGTAAATGACGGGCCAGCATTAAAGTCGGCACATATTGGAATTGCTATGGGGAAAAAAGGAACTGAAATTGCGAAACAGGCTTCTTCATTAATTCTTACAGATGATGATCTGGCAAAAATGGTTGATGCCGTTGCCATGGGCAGGAAAATTTACAGCAATCTTAAAAAAGCAATTCAGTATATCATTTCCATCCATATTCCCATCATATTAACGGTGTTTATTCCCCTGGCACTGGGTTGGGTTTATCCAAACATATTTACGCCGGTACATATTATTTTTCTGGAGCTCATCATGGGGCCAACCTGTTCCATCATGTATGAAAATGAACCCATTGAAAAAAACATGATGTTACAAAAGCCCAGGCTTTTGTCCAGTACATTTTTTAACGGACGTGAATTGGCGACCAGTATTGTTCAGGGGCTTGTTATTACAGGGGGTACACTTTTTATTTACCAATTTGCAGTAAGGCAGGGCTGTAGCGAAAATATAACCAGAACCATGGTTTTTCTTACTTTAATTTCGGCGAATATTTTTTTAACGGTCATTAACCGTTCTTTTTATTTTTCGGTAATTACAACCGGCAGATATAAAAATAACCTGGTACCAATTATTATTGCCATTACAATAATCTTAATGGCGTTACTTTTATTTGTAACTCCGTTCAGTAAAATATTTCAATTTGAAAAACTTAATGCCGCACAAATTTTAATCAGCACCGTAGTTGGCTTTATATCTGTAATCTGGTATGAAGGGGTGAAGTTTTATAAAAGGAGGTGAGTTAATTAAGGGCTATCTGTTCAGCAATCTCATCCATCTGAATTCCGCTGTGGCTTTCATCATAAACACAGTTTGTGTTCTTAATTAAAAGTACCTGTGGCGATTCGTGGCATACGTCAAAATCTGCTGCAATTTTATCCGAGAGTGAGCGGTGTTTTATTAGATCAAGAAAATAAAAATCACCGGTTTCCGGTTGTTCATTTCTTTCCAAACGGCTTTTAGCCATACTGCTGATAGAACAACGGGTACTGTGTTTAAAAATTATCTGAGGTTTTATTTTAGATAATTCCTTTAGTTCGGCAAGTTGCTGTAAACTGTTTAAGTCAATCCAATTCATTAAGTCAGTCTCAAGGATTAATGAATAATACCTTCAGACATCGGACAACTTGATCTGCTGCGGCTTGGGCTACAACTGCTCATCATTGCTGTAACTGCTAACAGTACGATAATAATTAGAAATAATTTTTTCATCATTTTCTTTTGGGGTTAAAAACTTATTATTGCATTAATATTGATGCAAAGATAATTTACCC
>JANMWP010000371.1:0-2134 GCA_031394065.1 Chitinophagaceae bacterium | reverse complement strand
ACTTCATCGGTTTCACTGTTCCAGTAAATTTTAATATTGGCGGTATTCTTAACCCTGTCTATCATTACTTTACTGGCACGCATTTCGTCACGGCGAACAATCATGTGCACCTGCGAACATATTTTTGACAAATAAAGTGCTTCTTCTGCTGCAGTATCGCCGGCACCAACAATTGCCACTTCTTTTCCTTTAAAGAAAAAACCATCACAAACCGCACAGGCACTAACGCCATAACCATTCAGCCTTTGCTCACTCTCAATGCCCAGCCATTTGGCCGATGCTCCGGTTGAAATGATCAATGCATCGGTTTCAATCCATTTTTCTTCATCAATTTCTACTTTCAATGGCCTTGTTGAAAAATCTACTTTGGTTGCAAGCCCATAACGGATATCGGCACCCATACGTTTTGCCTGGTTCTCAAAATGAACCATCATTTCGGGGCCTTGTATGCCATCCGGGTAACCGGGATAATTTTCTACTTCGGTTGTTATGGTTAACTGTCCGCCGGGCTGAATGCCCTGGTATAAAACGGGATTCAAACCTGCTCTTGATGCATAAATGGCTGCAGTATAACCGGCCGGCCCCGATCCAATAATTAAACAATGTACTTTTTCTGTTGACATAAATAAGCTCCTGTATTATTTGCTACGAATGTAAAGGAATATTTTTTAGTTTATACGATTAACGGGCTATTATAGTAGCAACTTTGGATGCATATCCACAAAAAGCACCCAGGGCACCGTTGCTGATATTACCGATTACTTTACCCGGCTGCGAAAAAGGATTGCCAATGCTTTGCTGGTTAAACTCCCAGGTGTTCCAGAAATTAAAACTTGCTTTATCTATATTGGATAATTTAAAAGAGATGGTATCGCCTCTTGTAAAAAACTTTTCATCACCGGTTGGTGCCGGCAGGTTTCTGTCTACACCCTGATCAACCTGTCCCTGGTAAGTGGTACCATCAACTACTTCATCATTAAAAACAGAATTAAAGCCGGGCAAAAACCGTTCCCTGTTTTTCTTTGTAAAATACCGCACATAATTACCCAATCCCGGAGGGTCGATAACCCTCACCATCAAAACTCTTTTGGAAGTATCTACATTGGCCGGTGGTGGCTTTATCCAGAGGCTATCGAAAATTTTTGTAAGTGCCGGAATGGTGGTTTTTGATGTATAAACCTGCCCATCAACTTTTATAGTAAGGTTGTATTGTTTGTTAAACTCTCCAATAAAAGCGGTGGCAAGATTTGTTGAATCGATACCGTAATAATAAATTGAATAACCATTGCCTACCGGAACATTGTATTCTTTTAACCGATGGGTAATGGTTCCATTACTCATTGTAACTTCGGCATTGTGAACAAATGAATTTGCTAAAAGATCAATACTGATGGCGCTGAAAAAACTCAGGCTTTTGCTGAGCGCAACAGTAGGCGGCTGACCGTTTTCAATCTGTGCATCTACCACCAAAACAGGCTCGGCATATTTTAAATCGAAATCAATATTTTTTTCGCAGGATAAAAATAATATGCTGAGAACAGTAAGTAAAATCAATTGCTTCATACTGTACAAAAATAAATGATGATTACCTGAATTCAATCACTATGTTGTTAATTTTAATAAACAATTCAACAACAATTTAAGTTCGAATTTGTCCTGACCTTAAAAAGCTGTCAGGCTGAGCTTGTCGAAGCCGGTATGTACTAATGAACCTGCCTTCGACAAGCTCAGGCCGATATCCCACCGGATAAAAAAATCCTTCTGTTTTTGGCAGAAGGATTCAATATCATTTTCAAAGATTGTATTAACCTAAGTATGCCTTTAAGGCACCGCTGTATCTTGCTTTCTGTAAACGTTTGATGGCTCTTTCCTTGATCTGGCGGATACGTTCTTTGGTCAAATCATATTTCTGACCAATTTGCTCAATCGTTACTCCATTTTCGCCATCCAGTCCAAAATAAGCATTCACGATCTCTGCTTCACGTGGACTCAATGATTTTAAAACCCTGCGTATTTCATTTTTCAATGAATCGTGCATTACATCTTCATCGGTTTCATCACCACCCTTCAGTAAATCGCCCATGGCTACATCTTCTGCCTCATGCACGGGTGCATCCAGCGAAGTATGACGGGT
>JANMWP010000357.1:0-4800 GCA_031394065.1 Chitinophagaceae bacterium | reverse complement strand
CATCGGCAAGTGAATAAACACCGGGTTCTAAATTTTCGCCAACCAAACGCACTTCAAGTGCTCTTATCATGTGGTTGGTACGGTGTTCCTGTTGTTGTTCTTTTTTAAAGCGGGGGTTAAACGTGCCCCGGGGTCTTGGTGGAAATGCCATTTATTATTTTTAGTTTATAATGTTGTTTGTGCTTATCAAAAATATCTTTTTATTTTGAATAAGCTATTAGCAATATATTTCATTAATGTTACTAATCCAAATTTTACCAGTAATCAATTTCAAGTCCGGATGTTTTATTCTGCTACTTTTTCTTTTATTTCTGCCAGGATATCCTGCACAAATTCATCAATCAATTTAACCCCCATATCTCCTTTACCCTGCCGGCGGATGGCGACTTTTCCTTCATTCATTTCCTTCTCTCCAATTACCAGCATATAAGGCACTTTTGCTATTTCGGTATCACGTATTTTTCTGCCAATCTTCTCACTCCTGTCGTCAATTTCAGCACGAATATCAGCTTTTTTAAGCGTTTGCAAAATTGTATTTGCATAATCCATAAACTTATCGCTGATAGGTAATATTTTAACCTGCAGCGGCGCCAGCCAGGTTGGAAATTTACCGGCATAATGCTCCAACAAAAATCCAATGAATCTTTCATGGGTACCCAATGGTGCCCGGTGAATAATCAATGGCACTTCGGGACTGTTATCTTTATTGGTAAAGCTTAATTTAAAACTGCGGCCCTGTGCAAAATCTACCTGGTTGGTAGCCAGCGTAAATTCACGGCCAATTGCACTCCATATCTGCACGTCAATTTTAGGGCCGTAAAACGCACCTTCGCCTTTAACTTCCACATAAGGAATATTACTTTCAATCAATACATTTCGTACCAGCTCCTCAGTTTCTAACCAAAGTTCAGGCTCATTTACATATTTCTGTCCTAATTTTTCGGGATCGTGCAAACTCAGGCGCATCACGTATTTTTCAATACCAAATATTTTAAAATATTTTTGGTACATATCATTTACGCCTCTAAACTCCTGCGCAAACTGTTCTTTACTGCAATAAATATGAGCATCGTTCATGTGCAGGCAACGCACCCGCATCAAGCCAAATAACTCGCCACTTTGTTCGTACCGGTAACAGGTTCCGTATTCTGCAATTCTGAATGGCAAATCCTTATAGCTCTTTGGCTCGGCATCAAATATTTTATGATGATGCGGACAGTTCATTGGTTTTAAATAATATTTTTCTCCATCCATTTCCATGGGCGGAAACATACTATCGGCATAGTACGGTAAATGCCCGCTGGTTAAATACATACTTTCTTTGGCAAGATGCGGCGTAACAACTCTTTTGTAACCGGCTTCCTTTTCAGTTTCTTTAGCAAGGTTTTCCAACTCTTCGATAATGATGGTGCCGTTGGGTAACCACAAAGCCAAACCAGGTCCAACTTCATCATCAAAAGTAAAAATGCCAAGTTCTTTACCTAATTTACGGTGATCTCTTTTTTTAGCTTCTTCCAGCATCAGCACATATTCATCCAGTTCTTTCTGCTCGGGAAAAGTAACACCATAAATACGGGTAAGCTGTTTATTTTTTTCATCGCCTTTCCAATAGGCACCGGCAATGCTGGTTAGTTTGATGGCTTTTATAAAACCGGTATTGGGTATATGTGGGCCACGACATAAATCTGTAAAACCTCCCTGTGTGTAAAAAGTAATTTCACCATCGGTTAAATTACTCAACAGGTCTAGTTTATATTCATCTCCTTTTTCAGTAAAATATTGCAATGCTTCTGCCTTGGGCATTGGTTTACGAATAAAAAGATTTTTTTGCTTTGCCAGTTCATTCATCTTTTTTTCAAGCAAAAGCAAATGCTCTTCGGTAATTTTTTGATCCCCCAAATCCATATCGTAATAAAATCCTTTGTCAATGGCAGGGCCCACCCAGAATTTTACGCCGGGAAAAGCAGCTTCAACAGCCTCGGCCATTAAATGAGCAGATGAATGCCAGAAAGTTGCTTTACCATCTGTATCATCCCAGGTAAGTAATTTTAGTGACGCATCCGTATCAATTGGCCTGTGGGCATCCCATACCTCGCCATTAATATTGGCAGCCAATACTTTTCTTGCCAAACCCTCACTGATAGATTTTGCTACATCAAAAGCTGATGATCCGGCTTCATATTCTCTTACTGCGCCATCGGGTAATGTTATCTTTATCATATCTTTATAAGCAAACCTTTGCGGCTTACAGGCTGCAAATTTAACGAAGTATTAGCTATGGAAAAATTTATCTAAAATATCTTTGCAGGAATGAAGAAAGTTGTACACCTATTATTATTTATTTTTTTTGCATACCAGGTAAATGCTCAAAACTTTACCGGCCAATGGAAGGGAGAATTTATTGACAAGAGCACTTCTTTTACCGGCTGGGGCGGCGACTGGTGTGAATATGTACTGGAGTTGGAGTGCAGCGGCACAAAAATATCTGGTTATTCATACACTTATTTCAGCGATGGCGGAAAACGCTATTATACCATTTGCAAATTAAGCGGCACAATTGATAAGGCCAGTAAATCTATTGAAGTAAAAGAAACAGAACGTACAAAAACAAATGTACCGGTAACAATCCGCAATTGTTTTCAAATACATCGCTTAACTTATTTACAACAGGGCGATGAGCAATCGCTGGAAGGCAATTGGGTACCGGTTCCCAGCCAGCAGGGCGATTGCGGATTTGGCACAACCATTTTAACACGCAGAACTTTAAAAAAGAACCCGGCTTACTTAAATAATCCGGTTACCAAAACTAAGCCTGTTGTTAAACCTAAAACAACGGTGACGGCACCGCCTGTAGTAAAAAATATTCCTAAAAAAACTACGCCTCCGCCGGTTGCAAAAGCGCAACCTAAAAAATTACCACCTGTTGTTAAAAATGATACCAAAAAAATTACCGAAAAACCGGTTGCGAAATCAGTACCGGAAAAAAACCCTGATACAAAAGCTCCTGAAGTAATTACCAATAATTTACCAACTCCCCAATCTCCGGTAATAAAAACGGATCCTGCAGAAAATAAGCCACTGGATATTTCGTATAAAAAACGCAACAGCGAACTCATAAAAACCATTGAAATTGACAGCACCAGTTTTACGGTTGCTTTATATGATAATGGCGAAATAGATGGCGATAGTATTTCACTTATTTTTAATGGGAAACTGATTTTATCGCACAAAAGGCTTAGCGATAAAGCGCTCACACTAAAACTGCAGGTTGATACAGACAGGGAAATAAATGAACTGATCATGTATGCCGAAAACTTAGGAACCATACCACCCAATACGGCTTTAATGGTTGTAAATGATGGTGATAACCGGTATGAAGTGCGTATTGCATCAGATTTGCAAAAAAGCGGGGTAATACGGTTTATACATAAGCAAAAACCAAAGCAATAAAATAACTGGTTGCACGTTATAAATGCAACCAATATTCTATTTCTGATGAAAACCAGTTTTACCTACCTTTTCTTAATTGCAGGTTTCTTAAGTTTAACTCTTTTAACCAATTCCTGTTCCAAAGCAGATACAGGTTCTGATTTACCAAAAGAACAGCAGGTTGTTGGCGAATGGGTTATAAACCGTGTTCAGCTTAAGGTTTTTCAGAATGGTGTATTTGTAAAAGATACCATCATAAAATCGACTCCTAAACCAAAAAATTTTGTAAGATTTGATGCTAACGGTGGATTTGAATACAAACTTAACAGTACAACTTCTGATAAAGGAACTTATGAATTTGCCGGAGCAGGTACATTGGTTACAAATTCCTCACCAAAAAGCTATAACTGGACCATGCTTACTTTGACCAGTGTTTTGTTTACTGTTGTTTCAAAAGGTGCTGATCCGGCTTTTCCAGGTGCATTTGTAGAACGATATCAAACCTTTACACGCTAACCCCCAATTTTTCAATATTAGAAAAAGCATCAGTGTTGAACTGGTGCTTTTCGTTTTAAAACTTTACGTTCCAGGTAATTGCAGGTATTACGGGAAAAAGAGAAACCTGTTTAGCCTGAATCTCCAAGGTTCCGTTAAAGGGACTTCCGGTTTGATCGAAGTAAATGAAATAGGGGTTTTTACGGTTGTAAGCATTGTAAACACTAAACACCCACTCACTCTTCCATTTACGTTTTATATTTTTCTTTGGCGTCATGATAGCTGCAAAATCAAGCCGGTGATAGGCTGGTAACCGGTATTCGTTAATGCGGCTGTACTCCTGTGTAAGAATGCCGCCAACAATATAAAACCGTTGTGGCAATGTTGCTGAATTACCCGTGCCAAAAACAAAGGAAGCAGATAATTTCCATTTTTTATTAAGCTCGTAAATGGCTACAATACTCATATCATTTCTGCGGTCGTATTTAGCCGGATATTTTTCTCCAAAATTCAATGCAGGGAATTTACGCCAGGTCCAGCTTAAAGTATAACCTACCCAACCTGTTAAACGGCCCTTGGTTTTATTGATAAAGAACTCGGCACCATAACTCCAGCCTTTACCAAATGCAAAAGAATTTTCAGTATCATCCAGGTTATTGGGTGTGTATCCTTCTTTGTATTCAATCTGGTTATGCATTTGTTTGTAATACAGCTCCACCGAAGTTTCATACATATTGTCTTTAAAGTTTTTAAACAGGCCTGCTGCATATAACCAGCTAATTTGAGGCTTTACTTTGTAGGTGCTGGGCACCCATAAATCGGTGGGCAGCGTACTGCCCGAATTACTTACCAGGTGAATGTATTGCAGGTTTCTTG